>CAJQPV010000123.1 GCA_905480305.1 uncultured Gammaproteobacteria bacterium
AGCCCACTCGCCGACAAGTATGCCCTGTCCATGATCGGAATCCGCAGCATGCGCGGCAAGCCAGGGCAGCCCGACATCATGGGCGTCGAGCTCCCCGGTTTTATAGAGGTAACAGACCGATGGCAACAGTGGCCGGGCAGCCACTTCTCCCGCCGCCACCAGTTGCGGTATCGGCAAAACCTGTACTTCGTCGGCACTGTCGATGCCAGAGCGGGTATAGGCCACCACCGTATGAGTGGTGCCCAGATCAATGCCAACCAGGTACTCTGACATAGCTTTTTGTGGCCTGAGGGTGCTGCCGGGTGTTACCGGCTACGCCCGCTTTCAGGCCACCTGATCCCTGACATTGAGTTCCACCTGCCAGCGACCGCTGTTGCCACTGGCGACCGCTTCCAGCTGCAGGGTGCCCACCTCGGTAACTTTGGCCGTCAGCTTGACCGGTACCACTTCACCGGTGTGGAGCCCGTCGGCCGACAAATTCACCTCTATCGGTTCCAGCTCTTGCAAGCCCATGTTCGGCATCAATTCAAACAAATTGCCTACCTGGTCATCGCGACGCACCGTGGAACCGAAGAAGCGAAAACGCACCGGTTCACCCACCACCAGGCCGACTTCCTGGCTGGGTAACTCGACTTGATCGCCCTCTTCCATGCCAAACGGCGCAATGCATATGGCGTTAAGCGGCGGCTCCATGCCAGGAATCGCCGGCATGGCACTTTCGATGCCGACATAAAAAGAACTTGCCAGCCCGCCGCGAATACGCACGCCCTTGCCAGACTGCACGTAACCGTAATAAGCAGCACCACGACCGACGGCGAGATCCAGATCAACACCTTCCAGTAATTTGACCGGCTCAGCACCAGCCTCGCCCAGCCAGCCATTGATAGCGGTCTGCAAGCGGTTGGCCAGTATCGGCGATTTCAGCGCACCGCCGTTAAACAGCAAGGTTGTTGGTTTGATAAAACCCTGGGCATTACTCTCAAAGCCATGGAGATTATCAGTCGCATTGGCCTGGCGGCTCAAAAAGCTGGCCAGATGGCGGGTAATGGCGGCGTCCTGCGCATAAGGCAAGCCAACACTGGTGAGGGCACCACGGGCCCTGGTCTGCGGTTGCTCGGTGACTGCCACTTCAGGGAAGAACCCCTGGATGAGGGCAGTTTCCACTTCTGTACGTGTCAATTCGGTCCGCAAACTGTCACCGATCAGGCTGGCGCCTCTTGAAGGTACTACGATAGGCACCGCATCCACTGCCTGGTCCGATAGTAGTTGTTCCTTGGCACTGCGACACGCCTGGGTGATACCCAGGATTTGCCAGGTCTCCAGTTGCTTGCCGGCAGCGGCGAGCTTGGCGCGGATACTGAATGCGAGCGCGAGATCCATATTGTCGCCACCCAGCAGAATGTGGTCTCCGACAGCTACCCGCTGCAATTCCAGGCTGCCATCCTGCTCGGTCACTGCCATTAGCGACAGGTCGGTGGTGCCACCGCCGATATCCACCACCAGGATAACGTCACCCAGTGAAACCTGGTCGCGCCATTGTTCGCCGTGATTCAGGATCCAGCTATACAGCGCTGCCTGCGGCTCTTCAAGCAAGGTGTAGTGCTCAAGTCCAACAATATTGGCCGCTTCCACCGTCAGATTGCGGGCCGCCGGATCGAAGGACGCCGGTACCGTTATGGTGACTTTCTGCGCCACAAACGGCGCATCAGGAAACAGCTGGTCCCAGGCGTCTTTTAGATGCCGCAGATATTGCGCAGACGCTTCCAGCGGTGACACCTTGCCAACATCCTCTGGCGCAGCGAGCGGCAGGAACGCCTCGCGGCAATCCTTGCCCGCGTGACACAGCCAACTCTTGGCGCTGGAGACCAGCCGGATCGGGGTCTTCATGCCTTTGTCGCGCGCAAAATTACCGCCGATGTAAAGATTGTGGCCACCCCAGGGCAGGGCCCTGTCAGCATCGCTGAGCTCCTCGTCGTGCGGGACATAGAGGAACGACGGCAGTTGCTTCAGGCTTTCCACCTGTCCCGGCGCGGTGAGCTGAGGAACTGACAATACCTGCTCATTCAGCGCCTGTCCGTCCGGTGTTTCGAGGTCGACATAAGAGAGCACCGAGTTGGTGGTGCCGAGGTCAATACCAATAGCATATTTAGACTCGCTCACAGTTCCACCTCTGCGGGGGCGAGAATGTTGAGATCATGGCCTTTCACCAGCTGCGGTAAATTGGTCGCCGTTACGCGCCAACCGGGATGCACCAATGTGCCGGTAAAGGGTGGCTCCCCGGTGAGGGTTCCGGTGAGGCGATAATCGGCCGCGCTAAATCCACGCTCCAGCGTGATTTCAGACTGCTCGCCAGCATTGCTGACCGGACTCAGTGTGAAGTGTTCAGCAAGCACCTTGCGGCAACCGGCGTGCACCACCCGACCAACGGCGCCAATTTCGGCATCGCTGAAAGCGGTCAGATCTTCCTGCACAAAATCGATCAGGCGTGCTTCCTGCTGCAACAATGACAGCAACTGCAGTGCTGACTCCGGCTGCGTATTCACCACGGCAGCGGTAGCTTCGGACTGATCACCCGCTGGTTTGGCATCGCTGGCCAGGTGCACGGCACCGGCAAATTTACCGTCAAAGATATAGCGAAAAAAAACCACCACGGAATACGGCAGCCGTACAAAAAAATTCGGTGTTTTGTTACTCATACATAAGCCTTTAAAACAGAGGAACCAGATGGTTTACGCCAGTCTTTGCACGCTGAGAACGATGGCCGGAGCTATATTGGGGTATGGCGTGGTATCGAAGATGACATCAATTCGGGCGATATTCTATGTTGCAGAGCAACATAAACCAAGGGGCATGGCGCAAGGCAGTCAGAATACAGGGTCTCGATTTTTTATTTCGGCTGCAGCAAAGTATAGAGAATCACAAGATCCTTACTCACATTCAGCACCCAATCCAGGCAGTAATTGACCCGCCTCGGCTCACCTTTCCATAGCTGCGCTGCCGCTGCTCTGTCGGGATGGAAATTCCGGGAATGGCAGTTTTGCACGAACCCGGAACTTTAGCCTCACCTAATATAAGATTTTACTAAAGGACAGGAGCTGATCTTGCGCCAGTAAAACCGGTCAGTTAGTGACTGATTGTCATCATCAAATAAGTCAGCCGGGCCTGCTGATCCAGATGAGAATGCCGTCGCTGAGTTCCGCTTTTTCCTATCGGGCAATTTCCTGGACGACCGCTTTGTGGAAAGAAGCAATCACTTGTCCAGCATACATTGAATGACAGCTTTGGGTTATTGTCGTTAAGTGGTTTTTTATATTAGAAGCGGCTAAATGTCCGGTTTGGAGGATAGTTGCCGTTCCCGATCAAATGAACTCTGGTTGCTGACTGATACAGTAAACGCGTGCTTTCGGCCAACACTAGACCTTTAGCATGGTTGAAAACGCCCTGAAAGGCCATTGCTGCTTATACGATTGCGGTCATTTATGCTTTCTTGCGCCTTGCTACCCCGACTATACCCAACAAACCGGAGCCGAAGAGCCAGACGGATGCGGGGATGGGGACTGCTGTCACCAGGACAAATGAAGTTGACTACCCACCTATGTTTCCAAAAATGGTTTCTCCATCACATGAAATACCCTCTGCCCGCTCAAGGTGTGACCAATACTATCAAGACCAAGTGAAGCAGCAACATCATTTAAGTTTACCTAGGGTAAGTAGAATACCTTCTGTTACACGAGATGAGGTACTTATTACTGCACACCCAGTTAACATATATACAAAAAGATACGTACATATTAACCAACAATTTGTAATTGCTTTATTCATACCCCCAGTTAAGAATACTTACATCCCCTCACATGATGCACACATATTCTCCTGCAAACAGGAACCTTATTGCTGACTATTGGCAGTTCTGGCGCACACCCTGTTTGGCGCTCAGCGCCATCGCTCCAGCACCCCTGTTTTCCCGGCCACCTATTTTTTCCTTCTTTTTCCACTCATCCAGGCTTAACCGAGCTCTAGCACAGGCATCTGATTTTTCCTGGTTCGTTTGAGCCAAAGGCGTGTCCCCACACGAATGACGCATGACGTCATGGGCCTGCTTAGCGGCGCGCTCGTACTCAGCCGCTGGACGACCACCTATATCAACAAATGAGCACTCCCGACTCAGCTTTGCCGCTTTTGAATTGAGTTCGTAGGACAATTTGTCGTTCTGACAGATGCCTGTAGCTTTTGGTATGCTGCGCACCAACTCTTCAATTCTTTTTGACTCCTGCTCACAGTCAAACTCACCACCTGAACTGCCACCTGTCTGACCTGTCATCCCACCTTGCGTTAGACTGGTGATGCCTCCGCCCGACTGACTCACATCTCCTCCCTGTTCAAGATTGGCAACCGACTCGGCATTCTCGGGCGACATACCACCTGCTTGCATCTGCGCCTGGGGCAACTGGTTTGCTACTTCTGGTGTGATATAGCCTGCCCCTTCAGCATAGCCAGTGGCTCCGCCAACCAACGCATTTGCCATAAATACTCCTGCGACATCTGTTGTGCCCTTTTCTCGATCTTGTAAACTTTCATCACCCAATGCAATCCCCCTGCCAGGGCCTGCAGGACTCCAATTTTGTGTTAAATACCGCGCTATAGATACATCGTTAAGCATATTGTCAATTGTCCCCTCCGGTAAAGAACGAATCTTTGATCTGCCTTCCAATGTTTTTAGGTAATTTTGAAGATCTAAATTTTGATTCATCCCCAGCACAGATGAAGCCAACGAATTCTCTAGTGCGCGATATACAGCACCAGCATGGTAGGGTAAGTTGTTATAACAACCACTTCCAAAGTAGCTATCACTTTGTCCATGCTGTATTACCGATTGCTGCCATATTAAATTTCCATTGCTATCTAGAAGTTCGACTCGTAAATGAATTGCTACTACAGAATCAGACGTGTGTGAGGCTGCCCACGTAAAATCAATTATTGATACATTGGCAATAAGATCGAAATTTGTACCGAACTCAAGCCGGGTAAATGGGATTACGCGTTCAAAGTGGACCCCCAAATTATTCATCCCAGCCCGCGTTAGGGATGGGCCAAGCCACATAACATCATTACATGCACTGCCAACATGAGTGGATGCGGATTTCTGCATCATGTAACTACTAATATCTGGCGATAATTG
>CAJQPV010000124.1 GCA_905480305.1 uncultured Gammaproteobacteria bacterium
AATATTGCTGATGACAAGTATCCTGCCGAGAACTGTATTGATGTGCAATGGGAACCCGGCCTTGATGAAGAGTTTCCTGTTGAGATCAGTGTTATTGTCGAAGAGCACCGGGGTGTGCTGGCAAGGGTCGCTACCATCATCGGAGATACAGATTCCAATATCGAAAATGTTGGTATTGAAGAACGCGACGGGCTGACGAATAATTTGTTATTCAGGCTAACGGTACATAACCGCCAGCATCTTGCCAGGGTAATGCGCCGGGTGCGCAGTCTCCCGTCCGTGATCAAGATAACCCGCACCAAGGGTTGAGCCGTGCCGTCTTCATTGTCATTTTTCAGATATAACATTATTAAATGAGGCAACATCATGAGCCGTGAAATCATCCAGACCGAGCGCGCACCGCAGGCTATCGGCACCTATTCGCAGGCCGTGCGTTGCGGTAATACGGTTTATCTTTCCGGGCAAATTCCGTTGCTACCGGACACCATGGAGCTGCTGGAGGGTGACATGCAGGCCCAGATCCGACAGGTTTTTGATAACCTGTCTGCGGTGGCAGAGGCGGCCGGCGGTTCCCTTGCAGATGTCGCCAAACTCAATGTATTCCTGCCGGATCTTGATCACTTTGCCATCGTCAACGAGGTGATGGCCGAGTATTTCACGCCGCCGTATCCTGCCCGGGCTGCCGTGGGTGTTGCTGCCTTGCCCAGGGGTTCGCAGGTAGAAATGGATGCCGTGATGGAATTGGGTAGCTAATAGCTATAAATCAAAGTGGCGGACTTCTTTTTGATTGCATCATAAAGTTTGTCTGAAAAAACCGACAATCTCGATCAGCTTCCCGTGACGGTGCTCAAGGGCGTCGGTGCGCGGGTGGCGGAGAAGCTGGCACGCTTGCACATCCGTACCGTTCAGGATGTGCTGTTTCACTTGCCATCACGCTACCAGGATCGTACCCGTATCGTGCCGATGGGTGCCTTGCAGTCGGGCCAGTTTGCGGTGGTGGCTGGCGAGGTTGAGCTGGCCGAAGTGCGTTTTGGCCGGCGCCGTTCACTGCTGGTTCGAATCAGTGATGGCACCGGTGCGCTGACACTGCGATTTTTTCATTTCAGCAAGGCACAGCAGTCCGGGTTTGAGCGTGGCAAGCCAATTCGTTGCTACGGGGAAACGCGCAGTACCGCCGGGTCTGCTGAGATGATACATCCCGAGTATCGCCTGCTGACAGCAGGGGAGGAACTCGCCGTTGAACAACACCTGACACCGGTTTACCCGGCTACCGAAGGCGTGCATCAACTGACCCTGCGCTCACTTACCGAACAGGCGCTGACGTTTCTTGACGGCGGTCATGCGAGCACTGTCGGCAGCTTGATCGACTGGTTGCCATCCGAACTGGCGCGTTCTTTCAAGATGACTTCTCTGCAGGCGGCACTGCGCTACGTGCATCGCCCGCCAGCGGATGCCCGGATTGAGATGCTGGCTGCCGGCAGGCATCCGGCGCAGCAGCGGCTGGCCTTTGAAGAGTTGCTGGCCCACCACCTGAGTTTACGTCGGGTACGCCTGCGTGCAGAACATACCTCGGCCGTTGCTTTTGCCGGAAAATCTGCGCTTGTAGAGAAATTTTTAGCGGCCTTGCCGTTTACGCTGACCGGTGCACAGCAACGGGTGATCAACGATATCCGTGAGGATCTTGCGCGTACGCATCCGATGGCGCGGCTGGTACAGGGTGACGTCGGCTCCGGTAAAACAGTAGTGGCTGCCTGCGCGGCACTGAGCGTGGTGCAGGCCGGTTACCAGGTGGCATTAATGGCACCGACCGAGTTGCTGGCGGAACAGCATTTCCGCAGTTTCAGTGACTGGTTGCAGCCGCTGGGTATCGCCGTGGTCTGGCATGCCGGGAAATTGAAGGGCAAGGCGCGCACGTCTGCCTTGCAGGCAATCAGTAGCGGCGGCGCTGCGGTTATTGTCGGTACGCATGCGCTGTTTCAGGCAGAGGTGGACTTTGGCAGCCTCGGGCTGGTCATCATCGACGAGCAACATCGCTTCGGTGTGCACCAGCGTCTGGCGTTACGTGACAAGGGGCGGCAGGCAGGTCAGCGCCCTCACCAGCTGGTGATGACGGCAACACCGATCCCGCGCACACTGGCGATGACGGTGTATGCGGATCTGGATACCTCGGTGATTGACGAGCTGCCACCCGGGCGGCAACCGGTGAAAACCGTGGCACTCGGCCAGGAGCGACGTGATGAAGTGATTCAGTCGGTGCGCAAGGCCTGCGCCGGGGGGCAGCAGGCTTACTGGGTGTGCACGCTGATTGAAGAGTCGGATGTTCTGCAGTGCCAGGCGGCAGAAAAAACCGCAGAGTTTCTTGCCGGCTGTTTGCCGGAGACCCGTATCGGACTGGTGCACGGACGGCTGAAGGCGGCGGAAAAGGAAACCCTGATGGCAGCCTTCAAGGCCGGTAATCTGGACTTGCTGGTGGCAACAACAGTCATTGAAGTGGGTGTCGATGTGCCAAATGCTTCGTTGATGATTATTGAAAATCCGGAACGGCTGGGGTTGGCGCAGTTGCACCAGCTGCGCGGCCGTGTCGGTCGTGGCAGCCGGCAGAGCAGTTGTGTGTTGCTATACCAGCCGCCACTTTCCGAATCCGGGCGGCAGCGACTTGCGGTATTGCGCCAGACTGGAGACGGTTTCGAAATCGCACGCCGGGACATGGAATTGCGCGGTCCCGGTGAAGTGCTGGGTACACGCCAGACCGGTGAAATGCAGTTCCATATTGCCGACCTGTTGCGCGATGAAGCGCTATTGGGTGCCGTTGAACAGGCGGCCAGTCAGTTGCTGGCAGATGCCCCGGATAATGTCTCCCCGCTGATTCGTCGCTGGCTGGGTGAGGCAGCGAATTACGGCGAGGTTTAAAATGGGTGTAGGAGCGGACCGTGTCCGCGATAAAATCAGCCACCGAGCTTAATCGCGGACACGGTCCGCTCCTACAAGGCCTTCATGCAACTGCTGCTGGTACATCCTGTGATAGTCTTGCCTGTCTCAACTGCACCTTAATGAACAATTGGATACCGTAACCCCGCATAAGCGCGCTACCCGCTGGAAACCGCAGCGCTATTTTCTGCGCAGCAGCATACCCGCAGACCTGTCTGACTGGTTGCTTGACCGTGAGTCGCTGACCCTGCGCCTGCAGCAGCTGTGTCCCGGGAAATCTCCCCGCGGATTCAGGGTGCAGGTGCTGTCACAGCTGCAGACCATACCCCGCCTGGATGAAACGCAGGCGTTGTCTATGCAACCCAGGGAAATGGCGGTTATCAGGCAGGTACTGCTGTTGTGTGGCAAACAACCCTGGGTTTATGCGCGCACGGTGATGCCGGTGTCATCATTGCGTGGTAAATTGCAGCAGCTTACTGGTCTGGGTGCGCGGCCACTGGGCGGGGTGTTGTTTGCCGATCCGGGTATGCGCCGGGGCGTACTGGAGCTGGCGGAAATTTTTCCGGGGCAGGCTGTCTTTGCTGCTGCCACGGCGCACATGCAACACCAGCCTGCATCGATCTGGGGTCGGCGTTCGGTGTTCCGGCTCTCCGGCAAGCCGCTGCTGGTCAGTGAGGTATTTTTACCGGATTTCCCTGCTGCCAGCCCGATGCTGCCAGGCCTGGAGAGGCAGCTGAAAAAAAGATAACCCGATATTATGAATGCGACCTAAAACCATGACGACGTCCTCATCGAAATTCACTCGCTTGCGTGACTATGCCAGTCTGATGCGGCTCGACAAGCCGATCGGTATTTTTTTGTTGTTGTGGCCGACGCTGTGGGCCTTGCTGATCGCCAGCGCCGGTAATCCGGATCCAAAGGTGTTGCTGATATTTGTGGCCGGCGTTGTGCTGATGCGTTCTGCCGGCTGTGTAATCAATGATTATGCAGATCGTGATTTTGATCGCCATGTGTCGCGCACCCAGAACCGGCCGTTGACGGCTGGCCGGGTCAGTACCGGGGAGGCAAAGGCACTGTTCGTAATTTTATGCCTGCTGGCGCTGCTGCTGGTACTGCAATTGAACTTGCTGACAGTTGGCCTGTCGGTGGTCGGCGTATTGCTCGCCGCGATTTATCCGTTTATGAAGCGTGTCACTCATCTGCCGCAGGTATTTCTCGGTATTGCATTTGGCTGGTCGGTTCCCATGGCCTTTGCTGCACAGACCGGCAGCGTGCCGCAGCTGGCCTGGCTGATGTTTGTGGCCACGGTATTATGGGCAACGGCTTACGACACCCTCTATGCCATGGTGGATCGCGAGGATGACCGGGTGCTGGGGCTGAAATCAACAGCAATCCTGTTTGGTGAATCGGATCGCCAGATTATTGCAATTATTCAGGTGATGCTACTGGCCTGTCTGTTAATGATCGGTCAGCAGGCAGAGCTTGGCCTGATCTATTACCTTGCGGTGCTGCTTGCTGCCGGTTTCGCCGCCTGGCAGCAGTACCTGATACGTTTCCGTGAACGTGAAGACTGCTTCCGGGCCTTTCTCAACAATAACTGGTTCGGCGCAGTGATCTTCCTCGGTATTTTACTGGACTACATGTTTGCCACGCCGGCCGGTTAACCGGCCCGTGCAATAACCCAGACTTCGACCTTGCTGGCGCCGGCACCTTTAAGCGCACGAGCCAGCTCATTGGCGGTGTGGCCGGTCGTCATGACGTCGTCAATGATGGCGACATGTGCGGGTAATTTTTCTGCTGTGACCGTGAAAGCATTACGTAAATTCAGTCGACGTGCATTGTGGGTGAGCAGGGATTGCGGTTCTGTTTTCCGGTTGCGCAGGCATAGCCCGTGTGTGCTGCGGATTTCCAGCTGCTGGCCAACGACGCGCGCCAGCTCGGTTGACTGATTGAAGCCGCGTTGCTGTAACCGCGAGCGGTGCAGGGGTACCGGAATCAGTAATTCAGGTAATGCGCTGTCACGGTCTGCCAGCCGTTGTGCCAGTAAGCCCGACAGTAGCGGGCCGATGGCCAGTTCGCCGGCGAACTTCAGTCGTTTTATCAGGTAATCAACCGGTGGCCGGTAATGAAACAGTGCCGTGGTGGCATCGAATGCCGGTGCCTGTTTTTGGCACCGCCCGCAGAGGCTGTCATCGCAACTGGCCGGCAGTGGCAGGCTGCAGCGGGCGCAGACGTGTGCCAGCCAGGGCGCC
Source organism: uncultured Gammaproteobacteria bacterium (assembly GCA_905480305.1). Taxonomy (GTDB): domain Bacteria; phylum Pseudomonadota; class Gammaproteobacteria; order UBA9214; family UBA9214; genus UBA9214. The sequence goes on from CAJQPV010000124.1 coordinate 5,181, forward strand.
TCATTGCGGCAGGGCAGGCAGAGTCCCGGCCCGGTTGGGGTACGGCTGCTGCACAGCCGGCAGCGGCCAGGGAACAGCGCGGCCAGTATCCCTTTTAGCTTGTAAACCATAGTGTCTTCCCCTGGTTGACAGGAAAAATGAACGGCTCCATAGTCTCGACTCTGGAAACCCTGGTGAAACAAGCCTATGAATAAGCAAACTGCCTGTCTGTCGGAAAATCCTGAAAACGCCGTGCGCAATGACTGGTCTCTCGCCGAGGTAAAGGCGATATTTGATTTGCCTTTCAATGAGTTGCCATTTCAGGCGCAAACGGTGCACCGGCAGAATTTTGATCCCAATGCCGTGCAGATCAGCACCCTGCTGAGTATCAAGACGGGCGGCTGTCCGGAGGACTGTAAATATTGTCCCCAGAGTGTGCACTATGACACTGGCCTGGAACCCGAACGCCTGATGGACATTGAGGAGGTGGTCACGGCTGCCAAACGTGCCAAACAGGCAGGTGCCTCGCGCTTTTGTATGGGCGCCGCCTGGCGTAATCCGAAGGGCAAGAATTTTGAGCGGGTGCTGGAGATGGTCGACCGGGTACGTGGCGAGGGACTGGAGACCTGCGCGACACTGGGGATGCTGGACGAAACACAGGCGGCTGAGCTGAAACGGGTCGGGCTGGATTATTACAACCATAATCTCGACACCTCGCCGGAATTCTACGCTGACATCATAACAACACGCACTTACGATGACCGCCTGGACACGCTCAGGCATGTGCGTGATGCCGGTATCAATGTTTGTTGTGGCGGCATAGTTGGTATGGGTGAAAGCCGCGCGGACCGGGTGTCGATGCTCTGCGAACTGGCCAGTTTGCCGCAACATCCTGGCAGTGTACCGATCAACCAGCTGGTCAAGGTGGAAGGTACGCCGGTAGATGAACAGCCGGATATTGATGCACTTGAATTTGTGCGCACGATTGCGACTGCGCGTGTGCTGATGCCGGCCTCCTATGTGCGTTTGTCTGCCGGTCGATCCGAAATGAGTGATGAGATGCAGGCACTGTGTTTCCTTGCCGGCGCGAATTCCATCTTCTACGGCGAGAAATTACTGACTACTGGCAACCCGGATACCGCACGGGATGACGCCCTGTTTGAAAAGCTGGGTTTGCACCCGGCGTAATATAAAAAACCTGTAGGAGCGGCTCGTAGCCGCGAATGGTTTTCTTCAGGCGCATGTTCGCGGCTACGAGCCGCTCCTACGATTTATTTGAATTCTCCGGTTATGAAAGACCTCGCCCAACAGCTGCAGCAGCGCAGCCAGCAACAGCTTTACCGTTCGCGGCTGGTGGTCGAGACGCCGCAGGGCGTACACACGCACATTGATGGCAAGGATTACCTGGCCTTTTGCAGTAACGATTATCTTGGACTGGCTAACCACCCGGACATCGTCGACGCCTTCCACAAAGGGCTGGACGAGTTCGGTGCTGGCAGTGGTGCTGCCCATTTAATTAGCGGGCACAGCCGTGCCCATCATGCGCTGGAAGAAGAACTGGCGGCGTTTCTGCAGCGACCACGGGCATTGCTGTTTTCCACCGGTTATATGGCGAACCTGGGGGTTATGTCCGCCTTGCTCGGCCGTGGCGATCGTGTGTTTGCCGACCATACCAACCATGCCTCCCTGCTGGACGGTGCGCGCCTGAGTGGCGCGCGGCTGCTGCGTTATCGTCACAATGACGCCGACGATCTTGAAACGCGCCTGCAAAATGCAACAGATGGTGAATTGCTGGTGGCAACCGATGGCGTATTCAGTATGGACGGTGACGTTGCTCCGCTGCCGCAGCTGGCTGATATTGCCAGCACACATAATGCATGGTTGATGGTGGATGATGCACACGGGCTGGGCGTGACCGGTCCGTACGGAGGTGGCACGGTTGCGCAGGCCGGACTTGATTTGACGCAGGTGCCGATTTTGATGGGGACGCTGGGTAAGGCGTTTGGCACCTTTGGTGCGTTTGTAGCGGGCAGTGAAGAGCTGATCGAAACGCTGATACAGGAAGCACGCACTTACATCTATACCACTGCGCCACCAGCGGCGCTGGCCTGCGCAACACGCGTGGCACTGCGGCTGGTTCAGCAGGATGACTGGCGGCGCGAACAATTACAGCAGCTGGTGAAACGGTTTCGTCAGGGGGCAGGGCAACTGGGGCTGGCATTGTGTGATTCACACACACCGATACAGCCGCTGATCACCGGTACGGCTGCCGAGGCGTTGCGACTCAGCCAGGTGCTGCGTGAGCAGGGCATCCTGATCACCGCTATTCGTCCGCCGACAGTGGCTGCAGGCCAGTCGCGATTGCGCATCACGTTCTCGGCAGCGCACAGTGAACAGCAGGTCGATCGGCTGCTGGCGGTACTTGAAGGCGTTATGGTGAGTGGCCAGTCCTCCGGCTGCGCTTAAGGTATGACGCTGTATACGCAAACATCCGGTGCCGGTCCGGACTTGATGATGGTGCATGGCTGGGGGCTGCATGGTGGCATCTGGAAGCCGCTGTTGCCCCTGCTGGAAGCGCATTTTCGTGTGACTTGTGTGGATCTGCCAGGACATGGCCGCAGTGGCTGGCAGGGTGAGGAAACACTGGATGCCATGGCCGGGGCGCTGTTGTCAGTGGCCCCTGCCGGTGCGGCATGGCTGGGTTGGTCACTGGGCGGCCTGGTCGCAGCCCGGGCAGCACTGCTGGCGCCGACACGCGTTAATGCGCTTATCGAAATCGCCAGCAGTCCGTGTTTTGTGCGCCGGCCGGGATGGCAGAGCGCCATGTTGCCTGTGTTGCTGGATACTTTTGCGGCCGAGTTGGTAGA
>CAJQPV010000125.1 GCA_905480305.1 uncultured Gammaproteobacteria bacterium
CGATGAGGTGCGTGTCAGTGTCGCTTATCCCGGTGCGAGCCCCGAAGAGGTCGAGCAGGGCATCGTGCTGGCCGTGGAAGAGGCCATCAATGGCGTCGAGGGTGTCGATGAAATCCGTTCCACTGCCAGTGAAGGCAGCGCGCTGGTGATCGCCGAACTGGTGGAAGGTGCCGATGTGCAAAAGGCCAACCAGGAGATCAAGCAGGAGATCGACCGTATCACCACGTTCCCGGATGATGCTGAAGAGCCGGAGGTGAATCTCGCCATGCATCGGCGGCTGGTGCAGGCGGTGGTGTTGTACGGTGTGGTCAATGAATGGGTGTTGCGCGAACTGGCCGAGCAACTGCGTGACCGCCTGTTGCAACAGCCGGGGATTACCCAGGTCGAACTGATAGCCGCCCGTGACTATGAGATACGGGTGGAAGTCAGTCGTGAAGTATTGCGCCGCCACGGGCTGACACTGGAACGCATTGCCGGGATCATCGATAACGCCGCCGTAGAGATACCCGGCGGCAGTATCAAGACCAGCGGTGGCGAGATTTTGCTACGGGTCAAGCAGCGGCGGGACTGGGCGGAGGGCTTCGGCGAGATTCCTGTTATTACTTCGCGTGACGGCACTGTTATCAGGCTGCGCGACATCGCGCAGGTGCGCGATGTCTTTGAGGATGTCGACCGGGTGCGCAGTTTTGATGGTCAGCCCGCCATGAGCCTTGAGGTGTACCGGGTAGGAGAACAGACGCCGCTGGGTATTGCCGGGGATGTCCGCCAGACGCTGGATGCGTTCGAGGCGGAGCTGCCGCCCGGTGTCCACAGTGCCGTCAATATCGATCAGAGCAGGATCTACCAGCAGCGACTGGAATTGTTGACGCGCAATGGTCTCATCGGTCTGACGCTGGTGCTGGTGATGCTCGGGATCTTCCTGGAAATCAAACTCGCCTTCTGGGTGACCATGGGTATTCCAACCGCCTTTCTCGGTGCCATCCTGTTTCTGCCCGGGCTGGGGGTGTCCATCAATATGGTCTCTATGTTCGCATTTATCATCGCGCTGGGTATCGTGGTGGATGATGCCATTATCGCCGGCGAGAATATCTATGAATACCGTCAGCGCGGTATGGGTAGTGTTGAGGCTGCAATCCAGGGTGCACGTGATGTTGCCGTTCCGATCAGCTATAGCATACTGACCAATATCGTGGCCTTCATGCCGCTGTATTTCGTGCCGGGGATGATCGGCAAGATATTTGTGATCTTCCCCTTTGTGGTCGGTAGTGTGTTTCTAATCTCCTGGGTCGAGGCGTTGTTTATTCTGCCTTCGCACCTGGCGCATTCCAGCAGCAATGGCCGTACCCGTGCCGGAGAATGGCTGCATCAGCGTCAGCAGGCATTCAGTCATCAGGTGCGACACTTTATCCGTGACCGCTATGGACCCCTGGTCACCGTGTGTTTGCATAATCGTTACCTTACGGTGGCTGTCGGTATTGCGATCCTGGTGGTGATGATCGGTTATGTGGTCAGCGGACGTATGGGGTTTGTATTGATGCCGGAAACCGATTCGGACCGGGCCGTTGTCGAGGCAGTGCTGCCATATGGCAGCCCGTTGCAAAACACCCTTGAGGTGCGCGATCAACTGTTGTCGGCAGCAGCAAGCCTGGTGGAGGAAAATGGTGGTGAGCGGCTGTCGAAGGGCATCCTTGCAGTTGCCGACGCCAATGAGGTGACGGCCCGGCTTTACCTGACAGACCCCGGGGTGCGTCCGCTGACTACCGCGGAATTTACCCGGCTGTGGCGCGAGCGGGTTGGCCAGATCCCTGGTCTGGAGTCGCTCAAGTTCAAATCCAATCAGGGCGGGCCGGCTTCCGGCGCGGCGCTCACGGTGGAGCTGAGTCATCGAGATGTCGATGTACTCGACCAGGCCAGCAGCGTCCTTGCGGAGCGTTTGAATGAATATGCCAATGTGAAGGATATCGACGACGGCTTCTCACCCGGCAAGCAGCAGCTGGATTTCAGGATCTTGCCAGAGGGGCGCAGTCTCGGTCTGACGGCGCGCGAGGTGGCACGTCAGGTACGCAGTGCATTCTATGGTGCCGAGGCCTTGCGGCAGCAACGTGGCCGCAATGAAATAAAGGTCATGGTGATGTTGCCCGCTGCACAACGTGTCAGCGAATACGATATCGAGCAGTTGCTGATACATACGCCGGCCGGTGGTGATGTGCCGCTGCGACAGGTGGCGGAAGTTACCCGCAGCCGGGCCTATACCAGTATTGAGCGGCGTGATGGCCGCCGCACGGTGGAGGTCACCGCTGACGTGGAACCCCGTAGGGCAACCAGTCAGGTGCTGGCTAACCTGAAGGCGACTGCACTGCCGCAGTTGACACGTGATTACCCGGGGCTGACGTATGGCTTCGAGGGCCAGCAGGCAGATATGCGTGAGTCCATGGCCAGTCTCATGAGTAGTTTTGTGATTGCGATGATTGTGATCTATGCGCTGCTGGCCATTCCGTTTCGCAGTTACATACAGCCGGCTATCGTCATGGCGGCGATTCCCTTTGGCTTGGTAGGTGCGGTTATCGGACATATGATTATGGGCTATAGCCTGAGCATCATCAGCATGATGGGACTGGTTGCCCTGGCCGGTGTGGTGGTTAACGATTCACTGGTGATGATCGTCTATGCCAATGATTTGCGCCGCCAGGGCAGCAGTGCCATCGAGGCCATTCAACAGGCCGGTATCCGCCGCTTTCGTCCCATTCTGCTAACTACCATCACCACCTTTGGTGGGCTTGCTCCGATGATCTTCGAGACCTCCCGCCAGGCCCGTTTTATGATTCCGATGGCAATATCGCTGGGTTATGGGATCCTGTTTGCAACCCTGATAACACTGTTGCTGGTACCGAGTCTGTACCTGATTATCGAAGACATACGCAGCCGCTACCTGATGAAGCCTGATCAGGCGGTTGTAGAGAGCTGATCGAGGTTGTGAATAGATAATTGTTATCCGAAGTGCCACAGGCAGCTGGCAGTTCAACAATACAAGAGGGCAGAGTGCTTGAATATTGCTGAAACCGTTGCAGCACTCAAACTGGCCGAGTCACAGGACCCGCAGACGGCTAATGGGTGACCCCTTGAACTCAACGGCTCAAGGATATACGCAGTGGACTGCGCTAGCTGTATGCATTATTGCCTGGGATTGCTCGCCGTGGCTCCGGAAGTGACCAGCCGAAAGCCGATATCGTCCTTGCGATGGGTCGCGTCGCCGCGGTTGCGCAGCGTTGAGCGGAGGAAGTATGGAATATCACCGTACCCCCCGCCGCGGAACCCGCGTCGACTACAGTCACCCTCGAGAAAGGCGCTGCCGTCGGCAGGTGCGCTGGCATAGGAGCTGTTCCAGCAGTCTTCGACCCACTCCCAGGTGTTGCCGTAAATGTCGTAGAGGCCCCACGGGTTGGCCGCAAAGGTTGCCACGGGGGAGGTTCTCACATAGCCATCGTCGCAGTCGTTGACGGCAAACCCCGGGTAGTGTTCCAGTGCCCGCTTGTCCGCTGCATTGGCATTGGTGCACAGCGCAGCAACTTGATCACCCATGTAATAGACAGTCTCGCTACCGGCGCGGGCTGCGTATTCCCACTCGGCCTCGCTCGGCAAGCGGAACGTCTCTCCTGTCTTGCGATTCAGCCAGGCAATAAAGGCGTGCGCGTCATGCCAGTTAACACAGGTGACAGGATGGTTGTCGTTCTGCGGAAACCCCGGCGCTCGCCAGCCAAGGCCGTCTCTCTCGGTCCAGCCTGCAGCAAAGACCCAACAGCGGTCACCGGCAGCATGACGGGTGTCCTCGACGAAGCGCGCAAACATCCCCCGGGTAACCTCGGTGCGCATCATCCAGAAGCCGCGCATCTCGACCTGACGCACTGGACGCTCATCCGCCTGACCACTGCCGCTGCTGTCTCCCATTTGAAATCGACCCTTGGGAATCCACACCATTTCAAGCGGGAAGGGAGCACTGATAAAGCGGGCCACGATCTGGTCATGCTGCGCAGCGGTTTTCAGGTGCTCGTCTGCGTGGCTTGCGGGAGTCAACAGCAGGAGCCCGCTGCAGAAAACAATGCACACAGCGATCGACACGGTGTTGCTTTGCGCGCGGGCAGCTGTATACATATATAAGAAACAGTCCGTCACCATTCAGCGTGGGCCTCGGTAATTCCCCTAAGGTCGCCCGTGGCATCCTTGAATAGCGCCGCCTGCAGGATCATTGATGGGAAGCTAAAGCAGGTTTTTCGAACACCATGAAATGCTGTGTCGGCAGGAAATCCCTGGTTTCGACCCAGTCCAGGCCGACGGCCTGCATCTCGCTGATGGCCTGTTGCTGTGTCATCTTGTGCAAGGGCTTGATGTCCAGGCGCGGGTCCTCTCCCCGATACTCAAGAAGAAACACTCTGCCGCCTGGACGCAGGGAGCGGACAATGCCATTCATCATCTCAAAGGGATAAGCAAATTCGTGGTAGGCATCCACGAGCAATACCGCATCAACAGTGCCTACCGGCAACTTCGGGTCGTCGGGTTCACCCTGCAGCGGTATGACGTTTTCCAGTGAACGACGCTGCATCTGCTCGCGGATAATGTCCAGCATTTCAGGCTGAATATCCACGGCATAGACCCGGCCGGCCGGGACCAGTGCCGCCATGCGGAAAGTAAAGTAACCGCTACCCGCGCCAATGTCGGCGACTACCGCATCGGTTGTCAGCTGCATTGCCTGCACGGCGCGGTCGGGAGCCTCTTCCCGGGCTCTGGAGCGTCTCTCCAGCCACCCTGCAGCCCGGTGCCCCATGACTTGCGCAATCTCACGCCCGAAATAATACTTGCCGGTACCATCCCGCGTCGGGGTGGCATAGGTATAGCCCGCTTCGGCCAATTGCGGCGCCCGGGCAAGACCGATGCCCGTGACCAGCAATGCACAGAGTGCAAAGACGATGAATCTTCCCGCGGCATGCATGCTGCTATTTCTCAGTACACGCCGCTCGGCAACGGCTCGATGCACGGCCTGACGATGGCTGCGGGCAGTGGCAAGATTGGCAGGGTGTCGACATGATTGGCCATGTGGTGTGCAGGGCGGATGATTACTCACTGGGCACCTCGCGGCTGTGATGTTCACTGTCATAGCGCCGCAGGATCTCGAGGTCCACGGTCTCCAGTACTGCCTCGTGGGTCGCCTTCAGGATCACAGGTGGTGCGACCCCGGCCTGCAGCGCCTGCAGCCAGCGATCAATACACAGGCACCACTGGTCACCGGGTTTCAGCCCGGGAAAGTCATAGGCTGGAAGCGGGGTGATCAGATCGTTGCCTTGCGCGCAGGAAAAGTCGAGAAATTCTCGAGTGACCCGGGCGCAGAGCAGATGTTTGCCAACATCCTGCTGCCCTCTGCTGCATGCGCCATCACGGCGGTAGCCGGTCGCGGGATCCAGTCCGCAGAGCTGCAAGGGTTGTCGCAATACGTTGAGCGCTTCGCTCGTCGCGTCGGTCATGTTGCTAGTCCACCGGGATTATATGAAAAACACAACGCATCGCATTCAACTCCCGTTTATCCACGAGGAGACGACGCACGCTGCTGGCGGATCGACGCCGGCAGGAACTCTGGCTGCGCTGGTCGTTTTACCGGGATGACGGCAGCGGTCATCCAGTAATTATTGAACTTGCCCCCGCTCTGGCGCTCGAGCACCCACTGGTAGGCGCTTAGCTCACCCTCCATGTCGGTGATGATCACTATCTGCCGGGCCTCTCTGTCAGAAACCACCACCGGGCCATAACGTGCACTGCGATGATTGAGCAGCTGTTTGTAGGATGCAGAGTTCAGCATTGCAATGAATCGGTTGAGGGGGCCGGTGAAGCCTTTATTAGCTGGCGAGGCAAAATTATAGGTCAGCACGATGCCTTCATTCAGCTGACTGTTGTTGCGTAGTGCCTCGACCTGGATGCGAACCACTGCAGACGGATCAAGCTCCGGTGAAGGCATGTGATCAAGTGGTTGCGGTGACGCCGCTGTCGACAGTGTCGCGAGGATGGCAAGTGAAAGGCCTGCAAGGTGACGGATTAGCAATTGTTCCACGGCGCATATTTCCTCGGGACGTTGCAGCAGTTGACAGGAGTATTCCTGAGACACTGCGTAATGACAACAGTTCCGCTTGTGATTGCTGCACGCGTAGAGTCGATTTCCAGGGTTGATTTTCGCGGAAGGGGAGGCCTATGCTTCGCCTTCATCCTGCGACCCTGTCGTTGTAGCGAATCACCAGCGAGCTGTTTGCTCAATGACACCGCTGATCGATATGCATTAAAAGGGCGGCGTGCAGGGATGCACGCCGCTTTCCGTTACATTGCAGGTATCAGGACGCTGTCGATGACATGAACGATGCCGTTCGATGTTTCAATGTCTGCACTGACCACTGAGAGTGAATCGATAGACACGGTCTGTCCCTGCACCGTCTTCAGCTCGCGCTGCTGCAGAATATCCGCTGCGGTCACCCGACCTGGAACGACATGGTAACTGAGCACGGCAGCGAGTTTCTCCTTGTCGGCCAGCAGTCCATCCAGAGTCCCAGCGGGCAGTTTGTCAAATGCGGCATCTGTGGGCGCGAACACCGTGAAGGGCCCGTCACTACGCAGTGTGTCATACAGATCGGCTTCAACAACGGCCTTAATGAGCATGTCGAAGTCTCCTGCTGCTGCGGCTGTCTCGATAATATCCGGACCCCGGGCAGGTGGCAGCTGTTTTTCTGCTGCCCTCATGGTTTTCTGCTGCTGTGGTTTCTGCTGTGTGTATTTTTCCGGCACCTGTGAGTAGGAGTATTGTTGTTCGTATTGATATGCAGGATAACCATATGATTGCCTGGGAACAGGATGATGATACATATTATAAGCGTGCATGGGTTTCATGTAGCCATGGTGGCCATAGGTTTTTTTCATGCACATGTTTGCATTTGCGGCACTACTGATAGTGCCGAGAGTCAGGGCGCAGGTGCTGCAGACAAGTAGTTGTTTGATCCTTTTGTTTGCATGTGTCATCTGTATTCCTCTTGAAAAACGCTGTGAACGAATGGTGGCGGGTATTCAATGTATTGAGTTTCTTTTGCAGCTGAATTTCTCCATGGCCGGTGCGATCTTGCACAGTAGTGTGAAATTCCGCTTCCGATTTAGTTCAACAAATCCTTCACAAAATATTTTATATGCCTCGCAGGGCAGTTTATGAACCAGTGCCTGTGTGCAGGATTGTGTTGCGCATTTGAGTTCACCAAATAAGACAGTTCCTCATATGACACCTCCGATGGGGCTGTATCAGGCATTGATAACTACAGGAAACTATTGGAGAAAGGTATAGACCTGAAAGATACCGCATAGATCAAATATCGCTACTGTGCTGATCTGGCACAGCTGGATTTCGATTTCACATATGCCTTCCAACCGATTGTGGATATCAAAGAGGCTTGTATATTTTCCTGTGAAGCGCTGGTTCGCGGGGTCAGCAACGAACCTGCCGGCGATATCTATCAGCAGGTAAATAAGGACAATCTCTACCGTTTCGAGCTGAGTTGCCGGGTCAAGGCCATCGAACTGGCAGCCCGGCTCGGTATTGACTGTCGGCTCACTATCAACTTTTCCCCAATGCAGTCTATCAACCGGAACTTTACATACGCAGCATGCCGGAGGCAGCAAAGGCATATAGCTTTCCCATCGAAAATATTGTCTTCGAGGTTATTGAGGAGGTTGTGATCCGCGATCAGGCGCACCTGGCCATTATCACTGAGCGCTTGGCAACCAATCTTGCTATTCCCTGGTAGCCACTGAAGCGCAGAGTTGCAGCAAAAAGAAAATCCACATCTATTCCAGCACAGGGGGGACGCGCCGCAATAGTCGCGCTCTATCTTGTACCAGTCCCGCATCCTGCGCCAGTTGCGCGGCCTGGTACTGACGCTCTGTATCATACGGATAGGCGTCGGCCAGCAATACCGCGACCCGTGCCGCTGCCAGCGTATCCTGCTGCTGCAGATAGTAGCTCTGTAGCTTTTGTGTGGCGCTTGACCAGGTCGTCTCGCGGGTGAACAGGCTGTAGGCGAGCTGCTCGATTTCGCTGTTGCGCGCCGGATAGCGCGGCCGTGTTGGGCTCCTCTGAAACGGCCAGTCGGCCGTCAGGCGCATGATCTCGTAGTCTGCCTTCTGCAGTTCCACCGCGGTCACCGGGAGTTCACTCCAGGCCTGTTCTCGTGAAACCAGTTGCACCGCAGGCCCGGCTATAGCGTCGTCCAGCAGCGCCTGGTAGTAGGCATCTGCAAGCAGAAAATAGCCGCCCAGGTTGGGGTGCAGGTGTTCCAGCATCAACTCGTTGCCGATGATGCCGTGCGCTGCATGGTCCAGCAGGCTGGCCTCGACCTCGACTACCTGTGCACCCTGCTCTGCGGCTACGGCCCTGATGATGCGATTGAAACTCTGCGGTGCACGAAAGCGCAGCTGGTCCCGGTCCCTGGCCTCGAGATAGGCCAAACGGGCTGCCGCATACTCACCCTGTTTTTCGAACAGCCGACCCAGCGCAAAATGCACCGAGGCCGCGCCGTCATCCAGCGCCAGCGCTTCCTCAAGTGAAGTGCTTGCCAGCTCGGTGTCACCGTCAAACAGGGCATCGACGCCTGTTTTAAAGTGGCGTCGCCAGGCAGTTATATCCGTTCCCTCTGCCAGCACACTGGCGAAGGGTGGGAGGTCCTTCTCGTTACTGGCCAGGGTGCCGATGAAGA
>CAJQPV010000126.1 GCA_905480305.1 uncultured Gammaproteobacteria bacterium
TCAATGCGCTTGTCGGTCATGGTGCTTCCAGTTTCGGGCCATTGGCCCGGGCTGTTTAGGTTAGCCGGCTAGTTTACGTGAAAAATTCCTGCGGTCTGCAATACAGTGAAGAATATTCCACGGTGTCTGACGGAATTTGCCTCCCTGGGGCAAAAAAACGGCCCGAGTCACTGTTTTGGCGGAGGCAGGGCATAATAACAGTCTGTTCCAGTGGCGAGGTGTGCGGGCATGAAGCGACAATCGTCGCGCAAACAGTGGATATACGACGTTAATGTCAGGGATTTTGATAGCCGGGTGCTGGATGCTTCCCGACAGCGCCCGGTTTTGGTGGATTTCTGGGCGGAATGGTGCGCTCCCTGCCTGGTGATTGCGCCGGTTCTGGCGCAGCTGGTGGGCGAATATGGCGGTGCACTGCAACTGGCCAAGGTGGAGGTTGATGTGGGAGAGAATATGAAACTGGCAGGACGTTACCGGGTGCGCGGTTTCCCTACCGTGATGTTGTTCCGGCAGGGTGAGGAGCAGGGTCGTTTCAGTGGAGCACAGCCGGTTTCCCGGGTGCGGGACTTTATCCGCCAGCATGGCGGCATCTAGTCAGCGCGTGCGCAGCCAGTTACTCAATCTGCTGTGTGTCATCGCTGTATTGCCGGCCCTCGTTGATGCCCGTGCAAATGCTGCCGATCTGCCGGTGCAGCAGCCGCTGTTGCAGCATATTGCACGGGTGGTCGTGGACTCGCCGTTACCGATGCGCCGCGACTTTAGCTGGTTGGCGATCACCGAGATGGCGAACATGTATGGCGAGGAAGCCGAACGTGCCCGGCTTGAGAGCAGGCATACAAAACGTGCGCGTGATGCGGCGAAATGGGCAGCCTCGGTTGATAATTATGCGGCCAGAGTGCAGGCCATGGCAGATGCGATCACCACGGATACGTCCATAAAAATCATTATTGGTACGGATAAAAGTATTAACCTGTACGTGGCGGGTGAGCCGGTCATTCTCACCGGGGCCTTCAGCGGCCAGCAGGATGTCTACGAGCGGCGGGTGATTGAACAGTTCTGCGTGTTGTACCTGTGTGAGCGGCTATTGGCCAAACTGGATTTATCCACACCCGATAAAGCAGTGCTGATGCGTAAACGTACCAGCAGTGCTGCCTACTGGAGTTTCAGCCAGTATGCAGGACCCGTCTGCATGACCGCGGATGGACTGGAATTTCAGTTCCGCGAAATGACGGATATGAATCGCAAGCGTGCTGCCTGTAACCAGATTGTCGCCGAGTTATCGACGCTGGTTGATGCACTGGCGCGCAGCAATAATCGAGGTGTGCCGGTGGACTGGGCGGGTGTGCAAATTTATCCGATTGCAGACGGCGAAGGACATCAGGTAGTGTTGAATGGCGGTGAGCATATACGGCTGTCGTTACCCGCGCTGGCTACCAGCAAGGAGCTGTTCAGGCTGGTGCGTCCATGGCTGGCTGCCCGCGCACAGGGCGAGGATTTTCAGCTGGTGGTGCTGAATGCCTGGCGCTTGATGCAAGGCGTAGATACGGGTCCATGAATCACGGTTTCTGACGATAACTCTTTCATATGAATAAACCGCAAGCAAGCCGCAACTACCCGTTACATCTGACGATCAGTACATTGTTTATCACGCTGGTGCTGGTGCTGGGCGTGATACTGAGCTGGCAAAATTACAGCAAGACCTCGGAAATCATCCTGTCCTCGGCAGACAAGATGTATGACCAGGTGACGCAGGAACTGTTGCTGGATATCAAGGCCACTTACCGGCCGGTGGGCGATACGCTGGCGCTACTGGCACTGACGCCGCTGGTGGATGCCATGACACTGCCGGAGCGTCTCCGCTCGGTGCCGCTGCTCAAAGAAGTACTCCACAGTGAGCAAGCGGTTACCGGTATCCAGGCAGGTTATCCCAATGGGGATTATTTTATTGTCAGGCCACTGGCCGATGCTGCCCTGCGACAACTTTTTGAAGCACCGGCGAATGCTGCTTTTATGGCGGATCACGTGGCTACCGATGCGATCGGGGGGCGTCAGCTGATACGCATTTATTTTGATAATGCACTGGCCGAGATAGCCAGAAATGTTGCTGTGGAAACCGGCTACGATCCGCGACTGCGTGGCTGGTACACGCAGGCTGTAGAGCAAAGCGGACTGGTGCTGACAGAACCCTACCTGTTTTATTTTTTGAAAATGGCAGGGCTTACGCTGGCGAGAGAAGCCGGCGACAGCGGCGTGGTGGTCGCCTCCGATGTCACACTGGATCGGCTGTCAGAGTCTATTCGACGTTACCAGGTTACCCCGGGAACCGAGATCGTGATGTTCAGCAAGGACGGCCATGCACTGGCCTATCCCGATACCGACAGGTTGTTACAGAAATTAGACGGTGAAAATCTGGGCATGACGCGCCTGTCCGGGCTGGGCAGTCCGGTACTGTCGTTTCTCGCTACTGACCTGCAGCCGTCGGCGCAATCATTAAGCTTCGAATTTGACAGCCGTCGCTGGGAAGGTGCTGTCCGCAAGATCAGTCGCAATGGTATTCCGGATATTTTCGTACTGATGGTATCTCCGCTGGATGAATTGCTGGCAGAGGCTATCGCGATCCGTACGCAATCCTTCCTGGTCATGGTGGTGATCATTCTGCTGACCATTCCGGTTGTCTGGTTTACTGCACAGCGCATTGCCGGGCCGCTGCGCAAGCTGTCACTGGTGGCCCGGCAGATCAGTAAATTTGATTTCAACAGTTCCACGCAGGCGCGTTCATTTGTCACGGAAGTGGATGATCTGGCGCAGATAATGGAGATGATGAAGAAGACTATCAGCCAGTTCCTGGGGCTGATTAATTCTCTCGCCAGCGAGCAGAACTTTGATGCGCTGCTGGACCGCATCAGCCGCGAGACCATGCTGATCAGCCAGGCGGACGGTGTGCTGGTGTACCTGGTGGATGACGATGAGAATTTCCTTGAGGCCGGCACCCTCTATGACCGCAATCGCGGCAAGTTGCCGGTGACATCACTGCCGCGGTTACCGATGGATAGCGGTGAAGGTTTGGCCGCTGCGCTGGGCAGGCAGGGCAGCAGTGTCCTGCAGCTGTCTGCTGCACAGGCCGGTGAACTGGACAGCCTGCCGGAGCAGTTTGACGAGGCTGCGCTGACCCTGATTGCCTTGCCGTTGCGTAACCGGCAGGAGGAATTGATCGGTGTGCTGAGCCTGCTGTACCGGGTCGACGGGGATTCGGTTGATACGGCACAGCAAAGCGGTCATGTCGCATTCATCGAGGCGCTGTCGGGTTTTGCAGCGGTGTCACTCGAGAGCCGCCAGTTGATGATGATGCAACAGGCGTTGCTGGATGCATTTATCAAGTTGATTGCCGGCGCGATCGATGCCAAATCGCCATATACCGGCGGACACTGTACCCGTGTGCCGGCGCTGACACGGATGCTGGCGCAGGCGGCCTGCGCCAGCAATGCCGCGCCCTTCAGCGAGTTTGATCTGGACGAGAAGCAGTGGGAAGCGGTGGATATCGCCAGCTGGTTGCATGACTGCGGCAAGGTCACCACGCCCGAATACGTGGTCGACAAGGCTACCAAGCTGGAAACCATCTATGATCGCATCCATGAAATCCGTACGCGCTTTGAGGTGCTGAAGCGGGATGCGCAAATACGATACCACGAGCAACTGGCCGCCGGTGTTGATCAGCAGGCATTAAAAAACGAACTCAAGGAAACCTTGCAGCAACTGGATGATGATTTCGCGTTCGTCGCCGAGTGCAATCAGGGTGGTGAATTCATGGCGCCGGAAAAAATTGAACGCCTGCAGCAGATTGCCATGACCACCTGGATGCGTACGCTGGATGACCGTCTGGGTGTTTCGTGGGAAGAGTTGCAGCGTATGCAGCGTAGCGACGCCCGATCCCTGCCTGCACAGGAGCGCCTGCTGGATGACAAGCAAGAACACCTTATCGAACGGGCACCGCTTGACCATATGCCGGAAGACAACCCCTGGGGTTTCAGGATGGATGTGCCGGAATACAAGTACAACCGTGGCGAGCTTTACAACCTGGCGGTCAGCCGGGGAACACTGACTGATGAGGAGCGTTACAAGATCAACGACCATATCATGCAGACTATTATGATGCTGGAGAAGCTGCCGTACCCGCGGCATTTGCGCGATGTGCCGATGATCGCCGGCTGTCATCATGAAACCATGGACGGCAAGGGTTACCCGAAGCGGCTGAGCCGTGATGACATGCCACTGACCGCACGCATGATGGCAATCGCTGATATTTTTGAGGCACTGACGGCCTCTGACCGACCTTACAAAAAGGCCAAGACGCTGAGTGAGGCGATCCGCATAATGGGATTCATGAAGAAAGACCGGCATGTTGATCCGGCGTTGTTCGAACTGTTCCTGACCAGCGGGGTCTACATGGACTATGGACGTCAATTCCTGGAACCCGAACAGCTGGATGAGGTGGATATTGCCGAGTACCTGGATTAGCCGCTGCCTGCTTGTTGCCCTGTTGGCAGCAGTAGCCACGTTTCCGGCGAATACCGCAGAGCGTATTCCGGTCGGTGTCTTTTCACAGGCCGGTATCGGGCAAGCATTACCGCTGAACTGGCAACCACTGACCTTTAAACGTATTGAGCGGCACACTGATTATTCGCTGGTGCAAGAGGGCGGCGCAGTGGTGGTCAAGGCCGTTAGCGCGCAGTCCGCATCCGGGCTGATACGCAAGATTTCTATTGATCCGCAACAATATCCGCATCTGCAATGGCGCTGGAAGGTGAACAATACCTTGCAGGGCGGTGATGTCAGTCGCAAAGACGGTGACGACTATCCTGCGAGGATCTACATAACTTTCGCTTTTGATCCGGACAGTGCCGGCTATTTTGAAAAACTGAAATACCAGGCTGCGCAACTGCTGTTTGGAGAAGAGGTGCCATACCGGGCGATTTCCTATATCTGGGGGAGTAACAGTACGGCGGATACGATGGTCGCAAACCCGTATACGGATAATGTCATGATGTTCGTGCTGCAGAGCGGTGACGCGCAACTGCAGCAATGGGTGGCAGAGAAGCGCAATATCTACGAGGATTATAAAGCGGCATTCGGGGAGGAGCCGCCGATGATAAATGCTGTGGCTATCATGACCGATACCGATAATACCGGCGAGTCGGCAGTTGCCTGGTATGGAGATATTGAATTCAGGGGAGAGTAGAGCAGGGTGATTTTTTTATCCCCGGCCTCCCGGCTTTGGCTTGCTGCGTCGCTCTGTCGCCTGCATCCCTGCAGGCGTCCCGGCGGGGACGCGTATCAATAAGCAGCCGGTTTTTTATTGATCACAGACGTGGCTACTTGACGGGTCTGTGTTGCTGGCCTGATCCATAAAAGGCATTTGTGGCATCATGCCGCGCATTTGTTCACCGCATTTCATGACTTTCTGAATATCCGGATTGTCGAGCATTTCCCGGGCGAAGCTGACGGCTTCATTCTGTGCATTATCCCGTTCGCCGCTGTTACAAAGCGCCTTGACCTTGGTCTCGACCTGGCGTGCCTGTTGTTCCAGTTGTTGCAGTTTGGACTGGTCAACACCCTGCATGCAGACCTGCATTTCCTGCGCATTTTTCATCATCTCCTGCATGTCCGCCTGGTTCATGCCAGCACCACCCATGCCCGGGTAGTTTTGTGCGAACACGCTGACAGGTAATAGCAGCGACAGGGTAATGAGTGGCCGTTTCATGCGATTTCCTCCATGGATGAATAGCAGAAAGTTAAATGGTGCGCCGCTTATGAGCAGATGGCAACTGCAATATATACATTGCAGGAGCGGACTTCATCCGCTCCTATAAGATAGTGAGTACATAGATAATATAGATGATGCTGGAAATGGACAGTCCGCTGCCCCAGATCGCCATCCAGTAGTGCTTGCTACGTATGCCGGCGAAGCAAAAACCGATGCCAATGAAAAAGCTGAGTACAGCAATCGCCAGGAACGAGCCCTGGTCGATGGCAGGTCCTAGTTGCTCAGGGTTGTCGCCAATTCGGTAACGCATATTTTCTGTATCAAGGTTCAGTTATAAAAAAAGCCCCTCACTGAGGGGCTTTTTTCGGGTCGGGGTGTATGGCACCTGTCCTGTGTTACTTCGAGGCAATTTCTTCCAGCTGTTTGGCCTTGATGATTTGGCCATCGAGACCGGCTTCCTTGCCGCTGCCGCCATAGGCAACACTCATCAACGTCGAGTAGTACACAACCGGCATCTTGAAATTGGTCTTGTACTTCTGGTTGATGTGGTCCTGGTAGACCTCGACGTTCATCTGGCATACCGGGCAAGGCGTAACAATCATGTCAGCACCGCCGTCATAAGCGGACTCGATGATGTCCTTGATGAGTGCCTGGCTCTTTTCCGGTTCGGAGAAGGCCAGTGCGCCGCCACAGCAGGACACTTTCTTGTCGTAGTTTTCAATCGGCTCGGCACCCATGGTCTCGACCAGCTTGTCGAGATACTTCGGGTTTTCGTAGGACTCGCCGTCGATACCGAACGGACGGTTGGTCTGGCAGCCGACATAGCCGGCAATCTTCAGGCCGTCCAGCGGCTTTTTGACATGCTTGCCCATTTCCTCGTAGCCGAAATCCTCGATCAGGACTTCTACCATGTGACGAATCTTCTGATTGCCTTCAACCTTGAGTCCGGCGGTGGCCAGGGCCTCGTTGGTTTCTGCCATCAGGCCGTCATCGTCATGCAGACGCTCCTGGGTCTCCTTGGTGGCCAGCCAGCAGGCGGCACAGGTAGCAACGATATCCTGACCGGGGTTGGCCTGTTCACTGATCGCCATGTTGCGGGCCGACAGCGCCAGCCGCGGCAAATCGCCACCACCGGCATAACCGATGGATGCGGAACAGCAGTTCCAGTCCGGGATCTCGTTAAGTTCGATGTCCAGCGTCTTGCACATGCTGTCGACCGAAGTCATGTAGTTGGATGCGGATGCGGCCTTCTGTGAAGAGCAACCGGGATAGAATGAGTAGGATTTCTTAGCCATTTTTAATTCCTCACTTGCCAGCCACGGGAATGCGCGCGGCCTCGAGTTCTTCTGCCTTTTTCAGTATTGCCTGCAGACCCCTGGCGTCCTTGCACTTGTGACCGCCAATCAGTTCCATCGGGGTAAGGCGCTTGGTCATCAACATGCCGAGGCCGATTTTCTGCATCTTCAACGAGGTCTTGATACCCTCGCCAATACCGTTCATGAAATACAGTGACAGGCCGAGGCGCAGCTCGTTGACGCGACCGGTCTTGACCAGGTTATTCCAGAACAGTTGTGAAAACTTGTGGGTCGGCTGTTCTTTCGGTGCCATGCCGAGGCGTTTTGCGTAATGCGCAAGGCCGTGCATGATGTGGGTGATCGGCAGCTCGCGCGGGCAGCGCACGATGCAGTTGTAGCAGGAGGTACACATCCACATGGAAGAGGATTGCAGTACTTCATCACGCTTGCCGGCACGGATCATGGCAAACAGTTCCTGCGGCGGGTGATCCCAATGCGGGCCCAGCGGGCAGGAGCCGGAACACACGCCACACTGCATGCACATCTTTACCCATTCGCCTTCCTCAACGTTGTCCTCCACTTCGCGGAGAAAGTCGTTGCGGTACTGCTCGACCAT
Source organism: uncultured Gammaproteobacteria bacterium (assembly GCA_905480305.1). Classification (GTDB taxonomy): domain Bacteria; phylum Pseudomonadota; class Gammaproteobacteria; order UBA9214; family UBA9214; genus UBA9214. The sequence continues at coordinate 7,670 of CAJQPV010000126.1, forward strand.
TTGTTTGTTTGCGTCACTCATTAGTCTTCTCCTGGAACTAAAACTTGAACGGGCTCATGCCGACTTTCTCGACAGTCTCGGCCATGTCATTGATGAGTTGTGGTGCCCGCTCAATATCGGTGATTGCAACCTCGTAGGTTGCGACACGCTCAGCCTCAAGGCTTAGTGATTGCAGTGTGTCATCGATCTTGCTCATACGTACATGCGCGATCTCGGAACCCTTCACAAAGTGGCACTGGTAGTTCTCGCCCTTCTGGCAGCCCATCAGGATGATGCCGTCGTAGCCGCTGTTGAGTGCGTCTGTGATCCAGATGGTGTTGACCGAACCGAGGCAACGGACCGGAACCACGCGGGCAAACTCGGAATAGTTATTACCATTCTGCGCGGCCATGTCGAGTGCCGGATAGGCATCATTTTCACAGGCCAGTACCAGGATGCGTGGCTTCTCGTCAAACTCATCCGGTATATCAACCGCCTTGAGTTGCTGACCAACGGTCTCCACCGAATAGTTATCGAAGGAGATGACGCGAACCGGGCAGGCACCCATGCAGGTACCGCAGCGGCGGCAACGTGACTCGTTGAACTGCGGATAGCGTTCTTCGTCTTCATCAATCGCGCCGAACGGACATTCCACTGTGCAACGCTTGCACTGCGTGCAGCCTTCCTTGCGGAAACTCGGGAATGACAGATCACCGGAACGCGGGTGTGCGGCGCGGCCGAGCTTGGCATTCTCAAGGGCCTGGATGGCTTTCAGGGCTGCACCGGTGGCATCTTCTTTCGCCTGTGCCATGTCCATCGGACGGCGTACCGGACCGGCGGAGTAGATGCCGGTACGACGGGTTTCATACGGGAAGCAGATGAAGTGCGAATCGTTGAAGCCGTTTTTCAAGTGAGGCAGGTCCGGTCCCTGGCGGTAGGTCAGGTTAAGGATTGATTCGACCTTGACCTCGGGTACCAGGTTATCCAGGTCGATATCTTCAACATCCGCCGTGACCGGCAGATCGATGTCGATACCGGAGTTCGGGACCTGGCCGGTCGCCAGTACCACCAGGTCGGCCTTTCCGTTGACTTCCTGCGCCAGGATCAGGTCGCTGAACTTGACCTCGGGGCCATTGGCGCCGACGGTGACTTCACTGACGCTGCCCTTGGTGAAGGTGATGCCCTTTTGCTGGCCGCTGCGGTAGAAATCCTCACCACCGGCACCCGGGGTACGCATGTCACTGTAAATGATATTGGTGTCAATCTTCGGGTTCTGGTCCTTGAAGTACATCGCCTGCTTGATCGATGTCAGGCAGCAATGACCGGAACAGTAGGGCAGGTGGCCTTCCTTGGTGGAACGCTGACCGGCGCACTGTACGAACACGACATTTTCGACTTCCTTGCCGTCGCTGGGGCGCTTGATCGGGCCGCCGTTGGCTTCCATGGCGAGTTTTTCAAGCCCTGCCTGGTCGACCACATCGGGTGTCTTGCCATAACCGAGTTCCGGCAGCTGGTTGGCGTCGTAGTTGCTTGCACCCGAGGCCATGATGATGGCGCCGAAGTTTTCAGTGGATGTTGAGCCGGACTCGGTGGAGATGTCTGCGGAGAAACGACCCGGTGCGCCGCTGGTCTTGGTGATGGTGGAGTTGAGGTGAACAGTAATTTTGCTGTCAGCCTCCAGCCTCGCGATCATCTCGGCCACACCGTTGTCTTCCGGTTCGGCGTAGGGCATGCGTTCCGGCACACGCTTGTATTCAAACGCGGCGCCGCCACCCAGCTGGCCGCTCTTTTCAACAACCGTTACCGGATAGCCGGCGGCTGCTGCTTCAATGGCAGCCGTCATGCCGACGATACCACCACCGGCAACCAGCAATGAGTTGCTGCCTGCTGATCCTTCCTCGCTGCTTTGCGGCAGGGTCATATACTTGATTTCAGCACAGCCCATGCGCACATAGTCAGCGGCCATTTCCTGCGTGGTCTCTTTTGCCTCGTCGGTGTCCGGGCGCACCCAGATGACACCTTCACGCAGATTGGTGCGGCTGATGGCGACGTTTTCGAAGTTGAAGGCCTCGGACTTGGAGCGACGCGAACAGGCCGCGATCACGACCTTGTTAACACCTTCGTTATCGATGTCGTTCTGGATCATCGCCACGCCTTCGGCGTTACACAGGAAGTCATGTTCCTTAACAACGTTGGCCTTGCCCTCACGCTCGGCGATGGTGGCCAGTTGACCGCAGTCGAGGCGGTCGCCGAGTCCACAGCCCTTGCAGATATAGGCGCCTGTTTTAATTTCGTCTGACACTGTTTAACCCTCCGTTCCAGCAACCCGGTTTACCACCTGGATTGCACGCAATGCGCTGGCCGTTGCACTCTGTACTGCGCGGTTTACATCCAGCGCATCAGATGAACAACCGGCCGCGAAGATACCGCCATTTTTCTCGTCGGCTTCGATAAAACCGCTATCGTTGATGACCACGTCGATCGGGAAGGCGTTTTTTGGCACGCTTGGTTCCATGCCGACGGCCAGCACACACAGGTCATGCGGGTTGCTGTAGCGGTGGTAGCCCTCGGTGTCGACACCGTGCAGGATCGGGTTGCCGGTTTCCTTGTCTTCGGTGATGCTGGCAACCTTGGACTTGATGAAGTTGACGTTTTCATCGTCTTGTATCTTCTGGTAGAAATCGTCAATACGGTCAATGGCGCGGATATCGATGTAATAGACGCTGGCCTTGAAGTCATCTTCAAACTTCTCGCGCAGGTAAGTCGTTTGTTTCAGTGTCGCCATGCAGCAGATGCGTGAGCAGTGCTTCAGGTGGTTGCGGTCACGTGAACCGGCACACTGAATGAAGGCAACATCTTTTGCCTCCTTACCGTCACCCGGGCGAAGGATCTTGCCGCCGGTCGGGCCAAACGGGTCGAGCATGCGTTCGAACTCGACACTGCTGACAACGTTGTCATAGCGGTCATGGCCGTAGGGCTGAATCTTGTCAGCATCGTAAGGCTGCCAGCCGGTGGCCCAGATGATGGCGCCGACGGTCAGCGTGGTTTCGCTTTCCTGCATGTCGAGGTCAATGGCGTCGTATTTGCAGGCGTCCTTTGCCTTCTGCGCATCGTCAGTACCGATCATGTTCGGGTCGATCACGTAACGTTGCGGGTAGGACATGTTAAAAGGCAGGTAGGCACCCTTGCGCTTTTTCATGCCGTAGTCATATTCACTGTCGAACTCGGCCTCGACCGCCTTTTCACACTCGCCGCAAGCGGTGCAGTTCTCGTTGACGTAGCGCGGGCTGGTCTTCAGCGTGACACTGTAGTTGCCGGACTCACCACTGACCGCAGAGACCTCCGTCATGGTCAGGATATTCAGGTTGCGGTTGGCCTTCATGCGGCGCAGGTTGATCTCCATGCCGCAGGACGGGAAACACAGCTTCGGGAAATACTTGTAGAGC
>CAJQPV010000127.1 GCA_905480305.1 uncultured Gammaproteobacteria bacterium
GTCCATGCGGTTCGGGCAGCCACCATAGACATAGGCGCCGTCCAGCAGAATATTAAGGCGGTTACTGTTCTGCCCCCTGATAATGGGGTCGATACCACGCCCGCCCATGCGTGAGCCGGAGATACCGGGAATATTTCGCAATAGCTCTCCCCCGTCACTGGTAGGTGCGAGCTCGATCTCCTCGGGCAACCAGGTCTGGGTAGCCGGCCTGGGTAGCTCCACGTCCTCCACCAGTATGACCGGTTCAGCCGCCAGCAGACTGGCAACGGGGAATAACAGGCAATAGATATAAAAATTATTCTTTTTCATCAATTCTTCCGGGGACAACGATATGACGTTGCAGGCTATAGATTGAACGGGTAACAGTCAGACTGGAAATCGAAGGGTATTTTAAAAGTTCCAGGCTGGTTTGCGATGTGACATAGCGTCGCACTTGCAGCAGGCATCACGTGCCTGTAAAGCCATATAAAACCTGTGGGTGAGGAATTCCTGATTCAGGCTGCAATGGGTGTCTGGATCAGTCCACTACAGAGTGGCTAAATCCAGCCTATCGACAAAAACATCAACCACTCTGGGCAAATTATCTTTGGCAACATAGTCATCGAGTGCCTCGGGAAATACTCGGCATGCTCATCTGTACGAACATCTGAATGGCCGAACATTGTTATGCGCCAAAATGGTTCGAAAAAAGTAACCCTGCACTGGAAACATGCATTTTCAACTCAAGTGAATTTATGTATTACTGATTTATATAGAAAATTAATTGGCACCAATCCTGCTTCTAGATAAATCTCGGGGATTATTATGAGGAAGTGCCATGTCTACCAATGTCAGTCACGGTTACCTGCCTGCAGGTCACTACATCATCAATCATGACATCATGCACTGCACGGCGGAGGGCGTTGCCGGTAACGATCTTTACTCAGGTCGTGCGCTCGGGCTTAGCGAAGCGGATGACTTTATTCAACTGCACCCGCTACTCAAACCCCTGTGGAATGACATTGCGAATCATTATCAACGCATCGGCCTGGGCCACAGTGAAAACGTTATCTGGGACGTAAGCCTGAAACAAGTGGCTGCATATGATGGTTACAGGCCATCTGTGTTTTATTTCGGCCCGGCAGAATGCAAAGCCTGGAACGACCCGGAATGGCTGGAAGTAGTCGAGTTCATTAACTCGAAAAACAATTTCATGGCGCTTGCAGAACAACTGGATATTGATGTGCCGCAGACGCAATGCTTTGCCGGGGTTAATCAGATCACCGAGATGGACATCATTTCGTTCAATATGCCCTGTTACCTGAAAGCGGCGATATCGGTTTCCGGTGTCGGCATCTATCGCTGTGCAAACCGGGAAGAACTTCGCGACGCGATGCAAAAGTTTGCAAGCGATGTGCCAGTACAGTTACAGGAAGAAATCAGAACCGAAGTATTTCTCAATATGCAGTATCGCGTCGTTGAAGATCGACTTGTGCGCCTAGCCGCGAGCGAACAGATTCTCCAGGGATGCGCCCACCAGGGAAATCGCTTTCCGTCAAGCCATGAGCCATGGGATGCCATCGAACCCATGGCTCTCTGGCTCAAGGAGCGGGGCATGAAAGGTATCTTTGCCTTTGACCTGGCGGTGGTGGAAACGCCTGGCGGTATCCGCTTTCCCGCGATTGAGTGCAACCCAAGGTTCAATGGTGCATCCTATCCGACCGTTATTGCCCAGAAACTGGATATCCCGGAATGGAGTGCGGTGACGCTCAAGACCAAACACCGGAAGCTTTCCGATCTGTCTATCAGGGATCTCGAATTTGATATGAAAACGGGAGAGGGACTTGTTCTCGTCAACTGGGGAACTGTGCTGAAGGGTAAACTTGTGCTGTTGCTGGCCGGGTCACCCGACTACCAGGAAGCACTCCGAAATGAGTTGCTGTTCCGGTTATAACAATCAACTTTTCCGGGAGTTCTGCTGGCTGATGTGTGACAATGTAGGGGTGCAAAATGACCGCCCGATCAACCCGTGAACAACATCAGCAGCTATTCACTGATGGTCCATGGCGGAGCCGGTGCGCTCGATAACGTCAAGGATGACAAGACCGCGTTTCGTTACCTCGAAGCTATTCGCAGGACCCTCGAACATGGCCGGGATGTCATGGAACTGGGCGGTTCGGCACTGCAAGCGGTAGAAGCCTGCGCTTCAATCCTGGAAGACGATCCGGTTTTTAATGCCGGTTGCGGTTCGGTGCTGAATGAAAACGGCAAGGTTGAGATGGACGCGGCAATTATGGATGGTCGTGACCTGTCAGCCGGTGCAGTGGCCGCAGTCGACAATATTGCCAACCCTGTACAACTCGCGCGCCTGGTTATGAGCGAGAGCGAGCACGTCATGCTTATTTCAGAGGGAGCAATGCGCTTTGCCGACCATTGCAGCATGGAGCGCGTGCCCGAAGACTATTTCTATACAACTGACCGCGTGGAACAACTTCGTCAGGCGCGCCTGCAGCACAAGGTCATGCTCGACCATGACGATAGCGATGCAGATAGTGAAGACCAGAAATACGGAACCATAGGTGCAATTGCACGTGACCCTCTGGGCAATCTTGCAGCGGCCACATCGACTGGCGGAATAGTTAACAAGCGTATGGGCCGCGTCGGTGATTCACCGATTATTGGAGCAGGCGTTTATGCTGACAACGAGACCTGTGCTGTTTCTGCTACCGGTTTCGGCGAGGACTTTATGCGCTCCGTCATTTCAAAAACCATCTCTGATTTCATGTATATGAAAGGTATGGATGCAAAACAGGCAACTGAAGCCGGCATCGAATACCTGGTACGCAAGGTAAAAGGGCGCGGCGGTGTCATTGTTATAGATAAAGACGGCAATTGCTCCAGCGGATTTACAACGAAAAAAATGATTCATGGCTGGATTGAAAAAAGCGGCGAGACCAGTTGCCGCTTCTAGCGGCAGCACATTTTGAAGCTCACCGTATAGATTTGACCAGCCTGCAAAATATCACTGCTGCTTTGAGAATTCCTCGATCTGAGATTGACATACATGGCCCGGATGACAGGGGTTGGCAGAGCTGGGAAGTACAGTGACCAATCACATGTGCATAGCCAGGTGTCTGGCGTATGTCCGTAGTTGCCCCGAACCCGGACGAAGCAAGTGATTCTTTACAAGAAATAGCTAAACGACGTGAGTCGACCGAACCCGGACGTACCTGAGATTTCCTTTAACTTCGGTTATGCAAAACCGGACATATAGTTTAACTATTTGTTGGTCAGCAAATCGATGCGTTTGGCGATCAACTCACGTCGTCGTTTGCGTGAGATTTCACGGAACATCGGCGCTTCCCAGCTGTG
>CAJQPV010000128.1 GCA_905480305.1 uncultured Gammaproteobacteria bacterium
CGGATAAAAGGTACGCCGGGGATAACAGGCTGATTCCTCCCAAGAGTCCATATCGACGGAGGAGTTTGGCACCTCGATGTCGGCTCATCACATCCTGGGGCTGTAGCCGGTCCCAAGGGTATGGCTGTTCGCCATTTAAAGTGGTACGCGAGCTGGGTTCAGAACGTCGTGAGACAGTTCGGTCCCTATCTGTCGTGGGCGCCTGAGATTTGAGAGGAGCTGCTCCTAGTACGAGAGGACCGGAGTGGACGTTCCTCTGGTGTTCCGGTTGTCACGCCAGTGGCATTGCCGGGTAGCTATGAACGGAAGGGATAACCGCTGAAAGCATCTAAGCGGGAAGCCCCCCTCAAGATGAGATCTCACTGGGACCTTGAGTCCCCTGAAGGGCCGTCGGAGACTACGACGTTGATAGGCTGGGTGTGGAAGCGCAGTAATGTGTGAAGCTAACCAGTACTAATTGCCCGTGAGGCTTGACCATATAACACCCAAGCAGTTGGTGTTCTACTGGTTAAAGCAGGCAACATACTTGCCATTACAACTTCTCTAACATGCGGAAACAGATGTATTTCTGTTGCTGCGAACAGTTTGCCTGGCGGCATTAGCAAGTGGGAACCACCCGATCCCATCTCGAACTCGGAAGTGAAACTGCTTAGCGCCGATGATAGTGTGGGAGATCCCATGTGAAAGTAGGTCACTGCCAGGCTTTTAACAAGTAATACCCGGTCCTTGTGGCCGGGTATTTTTTTGTCCGAATTATGGCTGCCAGGTCATGATTTCCTTGCTGCCGGGAAACTCGAGTGAAACAGGTGGTTGTTTTCCTGTTAACATTCAGCGTCTCTATGCGTTAAATAAACAAGGAAGGGTGAATTCATGGCAAAAAAACACAAAAAAACCAAACCAGCTAAACAGGCAGCCCACGATAATAAAAAAGGAAAATTATCCAGAAAGTATTACGAGCAGGAACTGGAAAAGCTGCAGGGCGAGCTCGTCAAGCTGCAATTCTGGGTGAGAAAGACCGGTGCCAAGGTTATTATCGTCTTTGAGGGTCGCGATGCGGCCGGCAAGGGCGGGGTCATCAAGCGCATCACGGAGCGGGTAAGTCCAAGGGTTTTCAAGGTGATAGCCCTGCCGGCACCGTCAGAGCGCGAGAAGAGCCAGTTGTATATACAGCGCTATTTAAAGCACTTCCCGGCGGCGGGGGAGGTTGTCATGTTCGATCGCAGTTGGTACAACCGTGCCGGGGTCGAGCGTGTCATGGGTTTTTGCACCGATCGTGAGTACCAGCGCTTTATGAAATTGGCACCAGCGTTTGAAAGGGTGCTCGCCGACAACGATACACTCCTGATCAAGTACTGGTTCGACGTGAGCATGGATGAGCAGCAACGCCGCTTCCAGGACCGTATCGATGATGAGCGCAAGCAATGGAAGCTGAGCCCGATGGATACCGAATCCTTCAACCGCTGGTATGACTATTCACGTGCGCGGGATGCCATGTTCGAGGTCACTGATACGGACGACGCACCCTGGCACGTTGTGCCCTCTGATGACAAAAAGCGTGCCCGCCTGAATTGTATTTCCCATCTGCTCAGTACGATTCCCTACAAGGAACTGACGCGTCCCAAGGTGAAACTCGGCAAACGCGACCTGAAGGGCAAGTACGATGATGAGACGCCGCTCAAGACCCGGCGCATTGTCCCTGCTAAATACTAGGCCAGCTTCGGTCGCAGTGCTCTGGCCGGAGCGACAGGTTGCTCAGTGTTTCTCCAGGCTGGACATGCAGGTATCAGCAAACTTCTCGCAAAAGACTGTGGAGTTTTGCAAGAAGAGAAAGGTCTGCTGGTGCTTTTGCTTCATGCAAAAACGTCTTGTGGCGATGCGTTGAAATCTTTTGCCAGTGTTTCGATGGTGATGCGCATGATTTCACGAAACACCTTGTCCCTGTCATTGTTAATGACAATAGCTTTGTTTGCGCGGTCTGCCTCGGACAGAAGGTAGGATTGCAGGCGCCAGATTTCATCAAAATGTTTAAGGTAGCGACTCGCTCTACGCTCCGGGACATCGGCGCCTCGACCTTGAATTCTTTGCTGTAACTGTTTGCGCTTCAGCACGCCCAGCATGATGGGTATGACAACCGCGTCATCGTGTTTTGACAGTTTTTCCTCAATAGACGGATGAATGTGGACACCCTCAAGGATCAGTGATACCCGTTCACGCAAGGCGCGCTGGGTGACTGCTTCAATGGCAACGGCGAGTAAATCTGCCTGGCTGCGGTAGCCATTCACCAGCAGTGTATCGGAGACATCATCAATGACTTCCGGGCTGCCTGGCAGAGCCTTCCAGGCGGTGAATGATGAAGTATGCAGTACTGGTACCAGTTGCTCGGGCATCATGATACGCATGACTTCTCGCAGCATATCGGTTGACTGGGTGCGTACGATATCCAGACGGTTCGCAAGCATGGTGGCAACGGTGCTTTTGCCGCAGCCGGCCGTACCACCTATAAGAAAAATTATGGGTTTGCCGCTGTTGACGAAATCACGCCATACCAGCCAGCGATGGGCGACTGCCGGTCCGAGTCCGCTCGACTGTCGCAAATACCTGTAGGTTAGTTCACTGAGTCGTCGTGATGCCAGTTTTTCAATGCGTCGGTCAAGCAGATGTTTGTATACGGTGGCCACTACATCTATGGCCTCGTCACTGCTGAGGCCGATGTTTTCGAGACCGTGCTGATACTCGAGTCTGGAAAATTGCGTTATCTGCCCGTCCCGTTGTTCCACCTGCAGGGCAAAGGGACTTTTCTCTTGCTCATATCGGACCAGTACATCCTTTCCATCAGAACGGGCTTTTAGCAGCTTGATGACCCGTTGACGCAGATCATCGCTTGTTATCACCGGCTGATTATCAAGATCGTCGCGAATTCCCGTCGCCAGCTCATGAGCTGAGTCGAATGACAGTCCTGAATCCTGTAGAGAGCGAATCAGGATGCCGCGCAGGAACGGAACGCGTGTATTGTCTTCCAGGTCTTCAACGAGAGTCTTTGCCATAGATGATCCTGCTTGCTAGCCTGTTATGGCTATGGGTTACGAACCCGTATTATAAGAGGATAATTGTATTACGGGTACCGGTTAAAATATGGCGCCTGACACCGACCGTAGTATCAGGAGGGTAGTTATGTTCAGAGCAGCTGAGCTTGGACAGAAGGTTACAAAAAACGACTTTAATGAGCGGGAACCCCTGCTGCGGCAGGCATTGCTCGAGGCGCAGGCTAATCTCATGACGACCGGCAATTTTCCGGTCATTGTTGTGTTTGCCGGCGTCGATGGTGCAGGTAAGGGGGAAACCGTTAATCTTCTAAATGAATGGATGGATCCACGCTGGCTGATTACCAGGGCCTTTGACGAGCCTTCCGATGAAGAGCGTGATCGCCCCGAATACTGGCGTTTCTGGCGCAATTTGCCGCCAAAGGGCCACGTTGGCCTGTTCCTGAGTTCCTGGTATTCACAGCCGATACTGCGCCGGGTGCATGACCAGGATGATCCGGCCGATTTCGATAAACAGCTGGATCGTATTATGGCATTCGAGAAGGCCCTCACCGATGATGGCGCACTGATCATCAAGTTCTGGATGCACCTGGGCCATGATGTGCAGAAACGACGTCTGAAAAAGCTTGAAAAAGACCCACTGACCAGCTGGCGTGTCACCGAGCAGGACTGGGACCACTGGAAGATTTATGACCGCTTTGAATCGGCGGCGGAACGCACCATCATGCGTACCAGTACCGGTACTGCGCCCTGGACGATCGTCGAGGGCGCTGATTCGAACTACCGCAGTCTGATGGTCGGGGGCATTATACGCGATGAGATAAACCGCCATCTTGAGGTGCGGCAGAAGAAAGCATTAGTGCTGGAAGCACTGGTGGCGCAGCGCCAGTCAGACGAGCTGGAGAAACAAGAAACAGCGCCGGATTCCTCTACAGCCACGACAGGTGAATCGACTGGCGTGCCCGAACCTTTGCCAGGCGCAACGGTACTGTCCAGTCTGGATCTGTCACGGCAGTTGGCAAAATCGGACTACAAAAAACAGTTAATAAAATGTCAGGCACGCCTGAACCAGCTGCATCGCAAGGCACTGCAGAAGAAGATCTCGACCATCATGCTGTTCGAGGGACCTGATGCCGCTGGCAAGGGTGGCGCAATTCGCCGGGTTACTGCGGCACTGGATGCACGTCACTACCAGGTTTTCCCGATTGCTGCACCAACGGATGAGGAACGGGCCCATCATTATCTGTGGCGTTTCTGGCGTCATTTGTCTCGCGCCGGGCGGATTAATATTTTTGATCGCAGCTGGTATGGGCGCGTGCTGGTGGAACGTGTTGAAGGGTTTGCCACCGAGGACGAGTGGAAGCGGGCCTACGCCGAGATTAATGAGTTCGAGGAAGAATTGACGGACCATGGCATTCTGCTACTGAAATACTGGGTGCATATTAGCAAGGATGAGCAGTTGAAACGTTTCGAGGCGCGGAAACTGGTCCCCCACAAGCGCTGGAAACTGACCGAGGAAGACTGGCGCAACCGCGAGAAATGGGGTGACTATGAGTATGCTGTCAACGATATCGACGAGCATACCAGTACCCATTCTGCTCCATGGATACTGGTGGAGGGTAACGACAAGCGCTTTGCACGCATCAAGGTGATCAGTACTTTTTGTGACCGGCTGGAAGCGATGCTTGAGGCTAATGAATAGTCGTTCAATCGTCGCTGTTTTCACAGCCATGTTTGATCCAGATCAAACATGGCGAGTCACTCAGAGTCTAGAATCCTACCCATTAGAATCGGCCTGCCACCTTATTGCAGTGTAGGCCAGAGGAGATCATAACCATGTCATCCACAAATCCATTTGCCAACCTGTTTGGCAAGTCACCTTTCAAGGCCTTGCAGGTCCATATGCGTATCGTGCTCGAATGCGCCCGCGAAATCCCACCTTTGTTTGAATCACTGGCTGCGGGTGACCAGGGGGGGGTAGTGGCCGCCAAAGAGAAGATCTTCGAGAAGGAAGCCGAGGCCGACAGAATCAAGAATGATCTGCGTGGCGCACTGCCTAAAAGTCTGTTTATGCCTGTGGATCGGCGTGACTTGCTGGAGGTTTTGCAGATGCAGGATTCGATCGCCGACACCGCCCAGGATATTGCCGGGTTGCTGATCGAGCGGCGCATGGAAATACCGGATTTCATGCAGCAGCCGATGCTGGCGCTGGCACGTCGCAGTGTTGATGCCTGTGAACAGTCGGCGAAAATAATCGAGGAACTGGACGAACTGCTGGCCATGGGGTTTCGTGGGCGCGAAGCGGACAGGGTCGAAAAAATGGTCGAGCAGCTGAATCTGATTGAAGACGACACGGATGAACTCGGTATTGAGCTGGCTCGTCACCTGTTTGAGCATGAAGACGAAATCAAGCCGGTTTCCGTCATGATGTGGTACCAACTCATCGAGTGGGTTGGTGATCTGGCAGATTATGCCGAGAAGGTGGGTGACCGTCTGCGGCTGCTGATCGCAAGATGAGCTGCAGACCGTTATATACGCATATACAGACTCAGGTTATGGAATAAGCTATGGAGATAATTGCAACGTACGGTTTTATATTCATGGCCATGGCCGTTGTCTTCGGGCTGTATATGACCTGGGGTATTGGCGCCAATGATGTAGCCAATGCCATGGGGACGTCCGTGGGATCGGGTGCCATTACGGTCAAACAGGCAATTATAATTGCCGCCATCTTCGAATTTGCGGGTGCGTTTATTGCCGGCGGCAATGTCACCAAGACGATCCGCAAAGGCATTATTGATCCTTCGTCGATCGTCAACCAGCCGGAGATTCTGGTATACGGCATGCTCGCCGCCCTGCTGGCGGCTGGCATCTGGTTAATGATCGCTTCATCCAGGGGATGGCCGGTCTCGACCACGCACTCCATTATCGGTGCCGTCATCGGATTTGCTGTGGTGGGTATCGGGGTCGATGCGGTGGAATGGGGCAAGGTTGGCCAGATTGCGGCCAGCTGGGTGGTGTCACCGCTACTGGGCGGGACCATTGCCTTCCTGCTGATGATGAGTATCCGTCGACTTATTCTGAATACGAAGAATCCGTTCCAGAGTGCAAAACGCTGGGGGCCTGGCTACGTCTTTCTGGTCGGTTTTATCATTTCCCTTGTTACCTTGTTCAAGGGCCTGAAACATCTGAACGTCGAGCTGACTATCGGTATGAGTTTCCTGGTGGCGGTGGTTTTCGGGATGGTCCTGGCTGGCGTTGGCTGGTACCTGATCAGCCGTATTGATATTGACCCGGGGGCTGACCGGGACTTCCACTTTGCCAGCGTGGAGAAAGTTTTTACTCCCATGATGATATTCACCGCCTGTGCGATGGCCTTCGCACATGGATCGAACGATGTCGCCAACGGCATTGCCCCGCTTGCCGCCGTTATCAGTATTGTGCAATCCGGCGGTGAAGTCGCACAAAAGGCGGCCTTGCCTCTGTGGATACTGGTGCTTGGTGGTACCGGTATCGTCGTCGGTCTGGCGACCATGGGCTACCGGGTGATGAAGACCATCGGCAGCGGTATTACCCAGCTCACGCCAAGCCGTGGTTATTGTGCAACGTTGGCGGCGGCTTCAACCGTGGTGCTGGCGTCGCGTACCGGTCTGCCGGTCTCCACAACGCATATCGCCGTGGGTGCCGTGATTGGTGTCGGTTTGGCGCGCGGTGTCGGGGCGATTGATTTGCGTGTGATCGGCAACATCGTGGTCTCCTGGGTCGTAACATTGCCGGTTGGTGCCGCACTGGCGGCACTGTTCTTTTTCACCCTGAAAGGCATGTTTTCATAAGGCATCACTGCAGTCCCGTATACCTCTTCTCCCCCCAGGGAGATGGGATAAGATAAAGTTAACTGGCTGGTTTTATCTCTCCTCACCGGGATGTTTGATGCCCTTGAATAGTGTCGAAGTTGAAGAAATTGACTGGATCAAGGGTGTGGCCTTTCCCCGAGGCGTGCGCTTTCGTCAGATCATCGTCACCGGGCCGCCAGGCAGTGGCAAGTCCAGCCTGATACAGAAGCTCGGTGGCTGGCCGGAAGAAGGCTGTATCGATCTGGCGATGGATCACTGGTGGCGTAGCCGAGTCCTGGCATTCAGACCGCGGGAAGTCCACTTTAGAATACCGTTCAAAGGGTTTCGTGACAGCCATACTGTGTTTGACCGGGCCTGGCTTGACGCACCGACTCCGGTGGATTACGGACGGATCCATATCCCGCCGGGAAAACTCTGGTTTTTTCAGACCAGCTGGAAAGCGAGATTTGTCTTTGATTTCCAGCTTTCGCCAGCGAATCGCATTTACACTATACGCAAGACTCGTGCTGCGATTCAAAGCCATCCGGTCGACAGGACCTTTACAAAAGCAGATATCGAGCGCCAATGTGCAGTTTATGCATTGCTGGCGCAGCACTTTCACCGTTGCGGAATGCGGGTTTTTGTACGTACCGATTTCGACGGTATGCCCCGGACGATTATTGATACGGAAGATTACTAGAGCTGTTCATTTAGCCACGTGGTTAACGCTTCAACCGGGTAGATTTGCGGCACCATCTTGCCGTCAATACCGATGAATGTGCCGACACGACCGGGTCGGGAGCTGATGACGACATGGTGTTGATTAATTTGACCGACGTTCAGCCACAACGTCTCATCGACAGAGCAGGGGTGATGGCCGACAATAAACGGGGTATCTTTGCCGACATCCAGACCCTTGCGGAACTGGCGGACATCGCTACGGGTATAGCCGGCGGGGAAGGCCGTTGTTCTAACCCTGTTCCAGGTCATGTCATGCACTATATCGGGGAACTGGTGTGCATCGACCAGGATTTGCCTCGAAACCTTTCGGCGCGCGGGCCCTGCATGGCAGGCAATAAAATCTCTTGAAACGACCAGTAAAGGAGACTGTTGATAAAAGAGCTCCAGCCCTGCCTTGTACTCTTCGCCTCGTGAGGACAGCACATGTTTTTCCCAGAGCAGACCCTGGGGGACCCCTCGCTTCATTATCTCATGCAGAAAACTGTCGTGGTTCCCAATGGTATAGAAAACGTTGTCAGGAAAGCGCAGCTTCATTCTGAAAATCAGATCCATTATTAGCAACGAGCTTTCCATGTCCTCGAGACAGCCAGGCTCCTCCGGATGCACGGCATCCCCAAGGATGATCAATGCGGTTGTACCTTTCTCCATGCCGTCAAGGACGGCATTCTCACTGAGAATCGTGAGTAGATTATCAATCCGCGCATGCAGATCCCCGACGAGTATCGGCGTGACATTGTCCGCTAACTCGAGGATGCCGCCAGGATTGCCGAGTGCATCCTTGTGATGGCCGACTTCGTTCATGAGGAGGGCATTGACCTGTTTCAGGGTTGCGCTTGCTTCCGGCGCTGGTAATGGCTGAAGCGGTCCGCCGAATATTTCCAGCACTCTCATCAAGGCAGACCTGCGCCGTGCCGTAGTGACAGGAATTTCACGGCTATCGCCGGCCAATGAGACATAGGTGCCTAATTCCGAAACCGGATCCCTGAAGATCAGGCTGTCACCGTTGTGAGCAACTGAAAACTTGCGGCGAAATGCATCACGTGGTGAGCTGAACAGGTGTTCCTGATATTCAATCTTGCTGTCGATTGCCAGTGTGCTGCCGGGTGACAGCCTTTGAAAGTGGGCGACGCCGCTATGGCGTCGCTCCGGGTCGAACAGAATGAAGTCACAGGGTGATTTGTACTCAGCAGCAGCGACGCCAGGGTCTGGCGACAGGATGAGCATTTGCTTGCCCATCTCGATCCGATACTCCTGATAGCCACTGAGTGGGATACGCAGTTCCCTGCCCGAGAGTCGAAGCTTTTGGGACTGCTCGAGGGTAACGGTTTCCGGGTCAGGATCAAAATAATCCCGAATATTTCCCCAAATGGATTTTTTCGTCATGCTGGAGTGAACCGGTTTCACGAAAGGGCTGCAGCTGGCTTTGATGTTGAGTGTATATAGTGTAGCAGATGACACTCAGGATTTTTCAAATGCAAGCGATGTCTGTCTGCGCTGTTTTACCGTCGTAATATTGTCATCGGCAGCGGTAGTATTTTGGTGTTATGGGTTGTTACACTGCCGGCTGGTATTATTGCTGTCGTGTTGTTTTTCTTCCCACTGCAAAGGACATCTGACTGAAGTGCATCTGACAAGCAGTAGCAACAAGCTGACCCTATGGCTGTAAAATCCGACTATTTTTGCCATCAGTCCGGCGTTATCCCCTACCGGTTACGTAAAGGGAGTCTTGAAATCCTCCTGATTACGTCACGCAAAGAACGCTGCTGGATTATTCCCAAAGGCATCATCGAGCACGAATACAGTGCGCGTAACTCGGCCGCCAAGGAAGCGCTGGAAGAGGCGGGCGTCAAGGGCAGTGTGCACAGGAAGTTACTGGGTGTCTATCGGAACAGGAAGTTGGGCAAGACCTGTACTGTCAAGGTCTATCCCATGCGAGTCACCCGGATTTACAAGGTCTGGGCAGAATCCGATCGTGAACGTGAATGGGTGTCGCTGAAGAAGGCACTTAAGCTGGTTTCAAATGACGGATTAAAGCGGGTAATAAAGAAATTGCCGGCAACAATCTGATCAGACCGGGGGTTTTCAAATAACTCTTGCAGGCGGGAAGTGGCAGCTAAAGGTGCTGCCACCACCCACCGTGCTGATGATTTCCAGCTCCGCCTCATGGTGCTCGAGTATATGTTTAACAATGGCCAGTCCGAGGCCTGTTCCCCCGGTATCCCGTGAATGGCTGGCGTCGACGCGATAGAGCCGTTCTGTCAGCCGGGGGATATGGCGGGTAGCAATACCTTCGCCGCTGTCAGTAACACTGAGATGGGCGCCCGCAGCGTCTACCTGCCATCGAACACTGATTTCTGCCTTGTTTGGTGTGTGCCTGACTGCATTGGTAACCAGGTTTGAAAACGCGGTACGGAGTTCATTTGCGTTACCGCGCAATCCGTCTTGGGAGTGAATTTCCAGTTGCAGAACGTGTTGAGCCGGACCGCTCAAGGTGCGCGCCTCTTCGATAATCGTTGCGAGCAGTTCCGCTACCGGAACATGTTCGTCAGCTGTTGTTTGCTGCTGCGTCTCCAGGCGTGTCAATGTCAGCAGATCGGAGACCAGGTCGTTCATACGACTGGCCTGCTGAAGTATCAGCCCGGTTGAGTGCTTTAACCGCGCCGCATCAGTTGTATCTGTATTCAGCAATTCAGCAAGTCCGTAAATGACAGTCAGCGGAGTGCGCAGTTCATGGGATACATTGGCGACAAAGTCACGTCGTGCTATATCGAGGTAATACTGGCGGGTTATATCGCGTGCCACGAGCATCAGCCGCCCGGCATCATGTTGCAGCCGGGTAATAAAAATCGACAGTATGATGGCCGGGTTTGCCGGTGAAGTAATGACCTGCGGCAGGGTGAAGTGACCGCCATCCAGATATTCAGTGAGCACCGGGTCCGGTGCGAGCGCTGTCAGTAACCGCCCCTGTGAACCTGGCCATTCAATTCCCAGCAGATTGCCGGCGGCGGGGTTGCACCAGTCGACCCGGCCAGACGGCTCCAGAATGGCCACCCCGTCGGGCAATGAATTGACGGTATCCCTGAAGCGATCAAGCCGATTCGAGAGGTCACGGTTGCGGGTGAGATGACTGACGTGCAGTTGCTGGATGGTATGGACGATATCTTTCCACAGACCTGTGGGGCGCGGTTCACGACAACCATCCTGTTCGAGCAAGTGCTTCAGGCCGGCCAGCTGGTACAGGTGCCAACCGAGATAAACAAGCAGGCCAGCTAACAGGCAGGGCAGTAGCAGCCCCGTTAACAGGCCGGCCAGGCCTGCTATGAGCGCTATTGTGAGAAACAGCCGGAGTTCTTCTCGCCAGTGGTTGGGCATGGAGAACATCATACTATTGGATAAAGATAGATATTATTGCCACGGAAGCACGCGGAATTACACGGAAATATTTGTTATAAGGCATTTTTTCTTCCGTGTGCTTCCGTGGCTATTCAATACAGAGTTTAAGTGGAATCAGGCAAGCCATGCCGTCATGGAGGGGCCCGGGTTCAATCGTGCGTGGAAAACCGGTAGCCGGCACCGCGAACAGTCTGGATCAGCCGGTCGTGTCCTGACGACTCCAGCGATTTACGCAGGCGGCGGATATGTACATCGATGGTGCGTTCCTCGACCCAGACGCTGGTTCCCCAGACGCGATCAATTAATTGTTCGCGGCTGTAAACCCGCTCCGGATGTGTCATAAAGAACAGCAGTAATTGATATTCCATGGGTGCCAGTTCCAGCAGGTTATTATTGATGCTGACCCGGTGAGTTCCCTGATCCAGCCGCAGTATCCCGGCCTCCAGGATTTCCCCGCCGCTATCCTGCCGGGTACGGCGCAGTACCGCCTTGATGCGTGCCAGTAGCTCGGAGATTGAAAAG
>CAJQPV010000129.1 GCA_905480305.1 uncultured Gammaproteobacteria bacterium
TTTTTCTTGGCCCAGATAATAAAATCGGCAACAATAAGAAAGTAACCGGGGAAACCCATATCCAGGATGACCTTGATTTCGTGTTCCAGCCGGTCATGGTATAACTGCCGTTGCGCCTCAATATCCGCACTGTCCGGATCAAGAATCTGCTGCAAACGATTTTCCAGTCCCTGTTCGGCCTGCATCTTGAAATAACCGGCCATATCCATACCTTCCGGCACCGGAAAGTCAGGCAGATAATTTTTACCCAGTTCAAGTTCCAGGTTACAACGGCGTGCGATCTCGACAGTATTTTCCAGTGCCTCGGGAATATCACGAAACAGCTCGCGCATTTCATCGGCAGAACGCAAATACTGTTGCGCGGTAAATTCCTTACTGCGACGCGGATCATCCAGAGTGCGGCCTTCGTTGATACAGACACGCGCCTCATGCGCATCGAAATCCCCGGCACGCAGGAAATGCACATCGTTGCTGGCCACCACCGGTACATCCTTCTGTTCAGCGAGATGAATTGCCTTGTGAAGGTAGCTCTCTTCACCTGCCCGGCCGGTACGTTGCAGTTCCAGATAAAAACTGTCAGGAAATATCTGCAACCACTCATCCAGACGCTCGGCCGCGAGCGCATGCTTGTTAGCGAGCAACGCCTGCCCGACATCGCCGGCACGGCCGCCAGACAAGGCAATCAAACCATCCGCATGCCCCTCGAACCAGCTCCGCTCCAGTGCCGGTATGCCACGCTGCTGTCCTTCGGTGTAGGAACGTGACACCAGCCGGGTAAGATTCAGATAGCCGTGGTTGGTTTTACACAGTAATACCAGTCGTGTGGGCGGTTTGCCGTCGAGCCGGTCTGCCACCCAGACATCCACGCCGACAATGGGCTTGATCCCCTGCGCCATGGCGGCGCGATAGAACTTCACCATGGAAAACATATTGCATTGGTCGGTGACCGCCACTGCCGGCATGCCTGCCTCGGCAACGCCCTTGACCAGCGGTTTGACCCGCACAGTGCCGTTCACCAGCGAATATTCGGTGTGGACGTGCAGATGTACGAACGCAGGTTGCATGCAAAAAAGTTTTTCCGTTTTCCCCAGGCGGATTCAAGGCGCAATCCGGCTATAAATATAATTCGAGATACACTCTCTATCTATATGATTTTAATTGTTATATTAATATTTCCTGCTTCAGAAACAACACACCTGACAGACTCACATAGCCTCAATGAACAGGCCCGGGTCAAGCGCCCACCAGAGTCAATTGCCGAAACCGGATTATGGCCTGCCGACTGGCTAAATAACAGGATTTCCCGGTCGATAACACCAGTAACCAATAAACACAAACCACAAAAGGCCAGCAATGCTGCAAGTTAACAAACACCCGGGCACCTCATCCTACGAGAAAGAAGAGCTGAAAGGCTTTTCGCGGAGCATGGCCGAATTACAGTGGTTGCTGCTAATCCTTGTCATCCTGTACTTTTTTATACCTATTCGGCCCATCGACAATCATGACGGGCTGATACTCACCATGGTGTGCTACTCGGGGTTCGTGCTGCTGTTTCGGTATCTCAACTTCCAGGCGCGCGAGTCCAGCATGAAGCTGGCAATGGAAACCTGGGCGATGGTGAGTTTTATCACGATCGTTCTGTGGTATACCGGCAAGGTCGACAGCCCGTTATTAAACCTCTATCTGCTGGTCATCATCGCCTGCGCCATCACGCTGGGCAAAATCATGACACTGCTTGAAGTCGCCCTGATTGCCTGCTGTTACCTGTACATGGGCTATAGTACATATTCCGAGGCACTGTTCGCACCACAAACTTTCACCACACTGATGGCCAAGTTCTCGCCATTCCTGCTGGTGGCTTATGTAACCTCCATGCTCGCCGCAGATATCCTGCAGGCCAAGAAGCGCATCACCCTGCTGTCGCAAACAGACGACCTGACCGGTTTACTGAACATGCGCGCCTTCAACCTGGTGCTCGAAAAAGAAATCGCTCGGGCAGCGCGTTATGCACAACAATTCACCGTGATCATGATTGATGTTGACGGACTCAAGAATGTCAACGACCGCTACGGGCATACTACCGGCAGCCGGCTGATCAGGATCATCGCACAGTCAATCAAGGAGTGTGTCAGAACATCCGACGTGCTGGCCCGCTATGGCGGTGACGAGTTTGTCATTATGATGGCGCACACCAGTACCGAGCATGCCCGTACGGCTGCCGAACGTATCCGCACAGCCGTCAACAATACTGCATTTGACATGAAAGGTGTGCGCATCGCGAGCACGGTGAGTGTCGGTATCGCCAGCTTCCCTGAATGCGTGCAAGATGCAGCCGAGGTTCTCGACAAGGCAGATATTGCGCTCTACCAGAGCAAACAGGGTGGCCGTAACAAGGTCACCTACTACGACAAGGCAATGGAGAACATTGCTGTCTACGCCTGAGGCAATCCTGCCTGTCTTTCCATCACTCTTCTGACCGGCGCATAGCTAAGCCGGTGAATCGGCGTCACCCCCAGATTCTCCAGCGCCTCGATATGTGCCTTGCTTGGATATCCCTTGTGCTGGGCCAGTCCGTAGCCCGGATACTGCAGGTCCAGTGACAACATCTCGCGATCGCGCGTGACCTTCGCCATTATTGATGCGGCACTGATAGCCGCCACACGACTGTCACCTTTAACGATTGCCTGTGCCGGGCAAGCAAGTACCGGACAACGATTACCGTCGATCAGCGCATGTTGCGCCGCCGGCTGCAAGGCTCCCACGGCACGCTGCATTGCCAGCATGGTTGCCTGCAGAATATTTATGCGGTCAATCTCCTCGACCTCCGCACACCCGACGGCCCATGCCAGCGCCTTCTCCTGAATCTCGGCATACAGTGCATCCCGGCGCAAGGCGGTCAGGCGCTTCGAATCCTTTAGTCCTGCTATCGGATTTTCCGGATCCAGTATGACAGCACCGGCAACAACCGGACCGGCCAGCGGTCCCCGGCCAGCCTCGTCAACACCGGCCACCAGACCGGCGGGAACAAGCAGTTCATCATCCATCTAGTTTCTCCCCGCGACTTCAAACACGGCATCTGCAGCGATCCGGCTTGCGTCCTGACGCAATTCATCGTGTATTTGTGCGAACACTGTC
>CAJQPV010000130.1 GCA_905480305.1 uncultured Gammaproteobacteria bacterium
CTTGGTGTCAATCGTAAAAATCAGGATTCGAATTCGTCAACGCTGTGACCCGCCATGGCATCAAGGATACTGCTGTTCATGCGGCGTTCCACATAGCCGCTACTGGCTTTCTCAACGGACTTGATGGCCTGCCTGATAGCCTGGTAATCAGTGCCGTCACGCAACTCTGAAAGTTTTTCTGCAGCTGCATCAATAGCACTGCGCTCCTGTGTATCCAGCAAGCGGTCTCCGTCAGCGGCCAACGCAGCCTGCAAGGCTTCCAGCACGCGATCAGCATCAACCTGCTCTTCCCGCAATCGCCGCGCATCCTTGTCGGCGGCAGCAAATTCCATTGAATCACGCAACATACTTTCAATTTCTCTGTCACCCAGTCCGTACGAAGGCTTCACCTCGATACTGCTGGTAACACCCTGCGTCTGCTCTTCAGCCGTCACATTCAGCAAACCGTCGGCGTCTACCTGGAAGGTCACCCGGATTCGCGCCGCACCGGCCACCATTGGCGGAATATCGCGCAGTTCAAAGCGCGCCAGCGAGCGGCAATCGTCAACCAGTTCGCGCTCACCCTGCACCACGTGCAAAGACATGGCCGTTTGGCCGTCCTTGAAGGTCGTGAATTCCTGCGCGCGCGCCGCCGGGATGGTGGTATTGCGATGAATCACCTTTTCAGTCAGGCCACCCATGGTCTCCAGACCCAGCGACAGCGGGATCACATCCAGCAGCAGCATATCGTCATCCGGCTTGTTACCGGCAAGGATATCAGCCTGTATGGCAGCACCGATGGCAACCACCTTGTCAGGATCAAGATCCACCTGTGGCTGTGCCGCGAAAAATTCTGCGACCCGATCCCGCACCAGTGGCACGCGAGTGGAACCACCCACCATCACCACCGACTGCACCCCGGCTGCGCGTATGCCGGCATCACGCAGGGCGCGGCGACATGGCCCCAGCGTCTTATCCACCAGTGGCGCAATCAGGCTGTTAAATTCATCAAGACCAAGGCTGCCTGACCAGCTGGAACCGTCATCACGACTGACAGTAATAGCGGTTGTCTCATCTTCAGACAGGGCTTCCTTGGCAGTGCGGGCAAGCTGCAACACATGGCGCTGTTGCCCGTGGCCGGCATCGGCATCTATACCAGCCTGCTGCATCAGCCAGTCGGCAACCAGCCTGTCCATGTCATCGCCGCCCAGTGCGGTATCGCCGGCCGTTGACAGCACCTCGAACACACCCTTATTGAGACGCAGAATGGAAATATCAAAGGTACCGCCACCCAGGTCATAAACAGCGATGATACCTTCCGAACCTTTATCGAGTCCGTAGGCGACCGCAGCAGCAGTCGGTTCATTCAGCAGGCGCAGCACGTTCAGACCGGCAAGCCGGGCTGCATCCTTGGTGGCCTGGCGTTGTGCATCATCAAAATACGCCGGCACCGTCACCACCACGCCCTGCAACTCACCACCCAGTGTTTGCTCGGCACGGATGCGCAGCTCGCGCAGTATTTCGGCTGACACCTCGACCGGGCTGACATCCCCGGCAGCAGTATGCAGCTGCGGCATGCCACTGCTGCCCGGTACAAATTCATACGGCAGGTAAGTGCCCGCCTGTTGTACATCTTCTACACCACGCCCCATCAGACGTTTCACCGAGGCAATGGTATTCAGGGGATCTGCCTGTGCGAAGCTCAGTGCCGGCTGGCCGACAACGGCTTTATTTTCTGCAGAATAATGCACCACAGACGGTAACAGGTGGGACCCTTCTGCGTCCGGCAAGGTTTCTGCTACCCCGCTGCGAACACTGGCCACCAGCGAATTGGTGGTACCGAGATCGATACCCGCTGCCAGCCGGTGCCGGTGTGGCGCGGTTGCTTCACCCGGTTCTGATATTTGTAAAAGTGCCATCGTGTGTCACATCTGCCAGATTGTCCCCTTTCCCTCCGGGGGAGGGCTGGGGAGAGAAAAATCACAACCGGGAATTTTAGCTGATTTCATCCTCAAGTGTTACTTCAAGCTCCATGGCTTCTTGCTGGAGCTTGCGGAAGAACTGCATCTTCGTCAGGGTATCTGCAATCAGACCAAAACGCTCAGAACTGTCGTTTGCGAACTGTTTTTGCAACAGTGCAATCCGTTCATCATTATCACCGGCAATACGATCCATAATCAAACCAAGTGCCGCAAAAACATCAGCCGCTTCACGCACTGTACCCAGTGACTCACGCAGTTCCATCTGCTCCATAAGAAACTCTATATCACTGGTTGTGTTGTGTTCATCATCCAGCTGATAACCATCAAGCTCCAGCAGATAACGCCCGCGCAACAGCGGATCCTTCAGCAACTGGTAAGCCTGGTTGACTTGCGTCGCCTGCTGCATGGAAATGCGTCGTTCCTGGTCGCTGGCATTGGCAAAGCGATCTGGATGCACAGCACGTTGCAGCTCGCGGTAACGGCTGTCCAGTTGTTCCATATCCACCTCAAAAGACTGCGGCAGACCGAATAATTCAAAGTGGGTTTTGGAGAGATCCGCAGACATAGTAGAAGTACAGGAGAACCCGAAAAAGACATCGACTGTTTGCCGGCGTCAGACGTTAAAACTTTCCCCGCAGCCGCACTCGTCCTTGACGTTGGGATTCTTGAACTGAAACCCCTCGTTAAGACCTTCACGCGCATAATCAAGCTCGGTGCCGTCGAGATAAACCAGACTCTTGGGGTTAACCAGAATCTTGATGCCATGATCATCGAAGACCACATCATCCTCTTCAATGACGTCGGCATACTCCATCACATAGGCCATACCGGAACAGCCGGTGGTCCTCACACCCAGCCGCAAACCAACACCGTTGCCACGCTGATCCATAAACGTCCTTACACGGTCAGCTGCTGCTTCTGTTAATGTAATTGCCATAAGTCAGACCTAGTGCGCCGCCCACTGAACCGAATCAAGGTCGATACCTTCCTTGTACATATCCCACAATGGCGAAAGTTCCCGCAATTTGCCGACCTTTTCCCGTAACAGTGCAGCGACATAATCTATTTCTTCCACGGTAGTAAAACGACCAATGGTAAAACGAATGGAGCTGTGAGCCAGCTCGTCATTACGGCCCAGCGCCCTCAGTACATAGGACGGTTCCAGGCTGGAACTGGTACAGGCAGAGCCCGAAGATACTGCCATATCCTTCAGTGCCATAATCAGACTTTCGCCTTCCACGTAGTTAAAACTGGCATTGAGGTTACCGGAAATACGCTGATCCATATCACCATTCAAATAGACCTCTTCCATATCACTGAGGCTGTCCCATAACCGGTCCCGCAACTGACGAATACGCACGTCGTCTTGCGCCAGCTCTTCACGCGCAATCCGGAATGCCTCACCCATGCCAACAATCTGGTGTGTCGGCAGAGTGCCGGAACGCAGGCCGCGCTCATGACCGCCGCCATGCATCTGTGCTTCCAGGCGCACTCGCGGTTTGCGGCGCACGTACAGCGCACCGATACCCTTGGGACCATAGGCCTTGTGCGCCGAGAACGACATCAGGTCGACTTTGAGCTTCTCGACATCAATCTCGATCTTGCCAGCACTTTGTGCAGCATCAACGTGAAACACGATCTTGCGATCACGGCAGATTTCGCCAATTGCAGCAATATCCTGGATTACACCTATTTCGTTGTTTACCTGCATGATAGAAACCACGGTGGTGTCATCACGGATGGCAGCTTCAAATTTTTTCAGGTCAAGCAGACCATTCGGTTCAGGATCCAGGTAGGTGACTTCATAACCCTCACGTTCCAGCTGGCGGCAGGTATCCAGCACCGCCTTATGCTCGGTCTTGAGCGTAATTATGTGTTTGCCGTTCTTGTGATAAAAGTGGGCGGCGCCCTTGATGGCGAGGTTATTCGACTCGGTTGCACCCGATGTCCAGATAATTTCTTTCGGATTGGCATTCATCAGCGCTGCGACATCGACACGCGCCTGCTCCACGGCCGCCTCTGCCTTCCAGCCAAATTCGTGTGAACGCGAGGCCGGGTTGCCAAACAGGCCCTGACGCGTCAGGCAGTTGCACATCTTTTCAGCCACACGTTCGTCTACCGGTGTAGTTGCAGAATAATCCATGTAAATCGGGATACTAATATTCATTCGGTATACCTGTATGTTTGTCTCACAAAATGCAAAATAACCTGCCCGGCCAAACGATCAGACAGTAGTACTGACCAACCCGGGCGTTTCCATTGTCACAGTGTTCTGTTGTCGCTGCACAATTTCATTAACCTTCTCTCGATCAAGAAAACCGGCCAGCGTAATATCATTCAGAAACCCGTAGATTTCCGCGCCAAGTTTTTCCCACAATGCATGTGTCAGGCAGCGTTCACCCTCCTGACAATCCTCTTTACCTTCACACAAGGTGGCATCAATGCTTTCACCGATGGCGTTGAGTATCTTCGCAATGGTGATGTCCCCTGGACCATGCGCCAGGCGGTAACCACCACCCGGGCCACGCAAGCCAGTCACCAGACCGTCCTTTTTCAGCTTCGCAAACAGCTGTTCAAGATAAGACAGCGAAATACCCTGGGTTTCAGAGATATCCGCCAGCGTCACCGGGCCATCGTCGTAGCGTATCGCCAGATCCAGCATGGCCGTGACTGCATAACGCCCTTTGGTTGAAAGCCTCATCTCGTTTACCCGTCAATAAGCCAAGGGATATGTGTCTGTCCGATGGTTAATAACCTACTAAAATACTCAGGTACTAAGTATGCGGTAGTCCGGGGTAACTCGCAAGGTTTTGGATACTACTCAGGAGAGATATATAGGCAGGAAAATCCTTCAGGATTCAACGCTAAGTAACGGTTTTTTGGCGGCCTGGCGGTCTGCCCCGTCAGGCACTACTACCCTGCCGGGGATAAAACGGTGTCCCTGCATCAGGCAATAACCCAGCCATTTTTGCAAAAATCGGTTCATGCGCCACTTTTCAACCAGCGTATAGCGGTTGAACATGCGATTATAGCTGGCATGGCGCACGCCACGACGTCGGCCGCAGGAGATCACCTCACCAACCTGCGCGTCATGATACATGCGCACCTGCATATCCGGCGCCGGAAAACTGCCTTGCTGATCGTGAAAATGGTAGGTTAGATTCAGTGTCGTGGTGAACTTGCAGCGCTCGACGATGCGCAGGTGTAATTCGAGTACACCATCAATCTGTGAACAAACCTCGTCAGGCATGGCATCCAGGTCCGGCACCAGATTGCGCAAGCGGATGTAGTTGGATTCATACAATTCCATCAAGCCTGCAAAGCTTTGTGCAGGGATACCGTTGTGCAAAAAATGTCTGACTGTACAATGCATGTTCGAATCATAACATGTTAACTGTTAACTGCTTAATAACTGCAGGGAGCAAAATGCTGGCATTTGTAGCGCTATCGGCGATAATTGGCATACCTTGATTACACTGCAACAGTTGACATAAAACCATATTCATGGGTGTTAAAACCATCATTACGCAGTTGCTGGCGCAATTACCGGAGCATTGCGTACTTTCGCATACGGAAGATCTGCGTCCGTACGAATGTGATGCACTCTCTGCCTACCGCGCATTGCCGCTGGCCGTTGTTATTCCGGAAACCGCAGAGCAAATACGTATTGCCCTGCAAATCTGTTCGGAAAAAAACGTGCCGGTTGTGGCACGCGGTTCGGGAACCGGCCTGTCTGGCGGCGCACTGCCGCATTCACAGGGCATCCTGCTCAGCCTGGCAAGGTTTAACCGCATCATTGAAATCGACCCGCAGAACCGTACTGCACGGGTTCAACCCGGTGTTACCAATCTTGCTATCTCCAGTGCCGCGGCGGCCTATGGCCTGTACTATGCACCGGATCCCTCTTCGCAACTTGCCTGCTCTATTGGCGGTAATGTTGCCGAAAATGCCGGCGGCGTGCATTGCCTCAAGTATGGACTGACGACGCACAATATCCAGGCACTGGAGGTACTGACAATCGACGGAGAGCAACTGACGATTGGCAGTCAGGCACTGGATGCCCCCGGTTACGACCTGCTGGCGCTACTCACCGGTTCGGAAGGGCTACTGGCGATTACCATTGAAATTACAGTGAAACTACTGCCCTGCCCCGAAGTTGCACAAGTCGTGATGGCATCGTTCGACTCGGTCGACGCGGCCGGTACCGCTGTTACCGCCACCATTGCCAGCGGTATCATTCCAGCCGGCCTCGAGTTGCTGGACCGACCGGCCATCAAGGCGGTTGATAAATTCATCAACACCGGCTATCCGAAAGACGCCGCTGCCATCCTGCTGTGCGAACTTGACGGCACCCAGGCAGATGTAAGCGCACAAATAGAACGTGTTGAGCGTGTCTTTACAGAGGCTGGCGCGACCAGCCAGCAGATATCACGCGACGAGCAGGAACGCCAGCGGTTCTGGGCCGGACGCAAGGCCGCTTTTCCGGCCATGGGAAGATTATCCCCGGACTACTACTGCATGGACGGCACCATCCCGCGCAAGCATCTTGCAAAGGTACTCAACCACATCAACACGCTTTCAGAGGAATACCAGCTGCCGATCTGCAATGTTTTCCATGCCGGCGACGGTAACCTGCATCCACTGATCCTTTACGATGCCAACAAGCCCGGAGAACTGCAGCGTACGGAAGAGCTCGGCGGCAAGATACTGGAACTTTGTGTCGAGGTTGGCGGCACCATCACCGGCGAGCATGGCGTTGGCATGGAGAAAATTAACCAGATGTGCGTACAGTTCAACAGTGCCGAACTGCAACAGTTTCACGATATCAAACAGGCATTTGATCCTGACAAGCTGCTGAACCCCGGCAAGGCGATACCGACACTGCATCGCTGTGCCGAGTTTGGCGCCATGCATGTACACCATGGCGAGCTGCCACACCCCGAGCTTGAACGCTTTTAACGGCAGACGCATAACTGGAAAATAGCATGGATGCCATGAAAATCCGACGATGACGATTCAACAGGATTTACAACAACAGGTGCAATCCGCTGCAGCCAGCCGTTCTCCACTGGTGATTTGCGGTGGTAACAGCAAGTCGTTTTACGGGCGTGCCACAAGTGGCGACACCCTGTCGCTTGACGGGCACCAGGGCATCATTGATTACACACCCTCGGAACTGGTGGTTTCGGTACGTGCCGGCACACTGCTGTCAGAACTGCAGGCCGAGCTGGCGAAAGAAGCACAGATGCTGCCGTTTGAGCCACCACATTTTGGAGAGACCGCCACCCTTGGCGGCTGCATTGCCAGCGGCATCTCGGGCCCGCGCCGCCCTTATACCGGCGCAGTGCGCGACTTTGTACTTGGCGTCAACTGTATCAACGGCAAGGGTGAATACCTGCGTCTTGGCGGCCAGGTCATGAAAAATGTGGCCGGCTATGACCTGTCCCGCACCTTGACCGGCTCGCTCGGTACACTGGCGGTACTGCTCGACGCACACCTTAAAGTGTTACCTCGCCCACCACTGGAAACGACCCTGCTGCAACACTGCAGCGCCGCGACTGCCGTGGAACTGTTTAACCGCTGGGCCGGCCAGCCCCTGCCGCTTTCCGGCGCCTGCTACCTGGATGGCGCACTGTATGTACGACTCTCCGGCATGACTGAAGGAGTACAGGCTGCTGTCAACACTGTTGGCGGTGAACCACTGGATAACGCAACTCAATTCTGGAATCAATTGCGCGAACAGCAACTGCCTTTCTTTTCCGGTGAAACGCCACTGTGGCGACTGTCCGTACCGGCAGCTACACCACCGCTGGCACTGGACGGTGCAATGCTGCTGGACTGGGGCGGTGCACAACGCTGGCTGAAAACCGACCTGCCTGCTGATGTGGTCCGCCATTGCGTTACCGCTGCAGGTGGACATGCCACCCTGTTCCGCGGCGGTGATCGCGACAGCGCTGTTTTCCAGCCATTACAACCGGCCATGCTGGCCTTGCACCAGCGCCTCAAGCATAGCCTCGACCCGGTAGGCATTTTCAACCCCGGCCGCATGTACCCGGATCTGTAGGTATGCAGACTTCCCTGCCACAGGCACTGCTGGCTACCGCATCCGGTATGCAGGCTAATGAAATTCTGCGCAGCTGCGTACACTGCGGTTTTTGCAATGCTACCTGTCCGACCTATCAGCTCACCGGCGACGAACTGGATGGACCACGTGGCAGAATTTATCTGATCAAGCAGGTACTGGAAGGCAACAAACCCACTGACAAGACACAACTGCACCTTGACCGTTGCCTGACCTGTCGAGCCTGCGAAACCACCTGTCCGTCAGGTGTGAACTATCACCTGTTACTGGACACCGGTCGGGAACTGGTAGAACAGTCCGTACCACGGCCGCTGTCTGTGCGGCTTGTACGGCGCGTGCTGCGACTGATATTGCCCTGGCCTGCCCGCTTCACACCCCTGCTGAGAACAGGACAGTTGTTACGGCCACTGCTGCCCGCTGCCATAAAGCAAAAGATACCCGCCCGCAGCAAGGACCAGCGTCCTCGCCCGCAACAACAACATGCACGCCGCATGCTGTTATTGACTGGTTGTGTGCAGGATGCAATGTCACCGCAAATCAATGCCGCCACCATACGGGTACTGGATGCACTGGAAATTCAAACCATAACCCGTTCCAACAGTGGCTGTTGCGGCGCTGTCAGTCATCACCTTGGCGCTACTGACGAGGCTCTCGGCTTCATGCGTCGCAACATTGATGCCTGGTGGCCGGACATTCAACAGGGTGCGGAAGCAGTTGTCGTCACTGCCAGTGGCTGCGCCCCCATGGTCAAGGATTACGCACAACTACTGGCAAACGATGCAGCCTATGCAGACAAGGCCCGCCGCATCAGCGAACTGGCAAAAGATATCAGTGAAATCATTGCCGCTGAGGACTTCATGACAGTCATCAGGCAGACTGCCGGCGAACAGAAGATTGCCTTCCATTCACCCTGCACC
>CAJQPV010000131.1 GCA_905480305.1 uncultured Gammaproteobacteria bacterium
GTGTGTTTGCATTACACCTCGTTGGCTGGTTGCCGCACCTGGCATCGGCTATGGACCAGTTGGCATTTACATTTGGCGAGACCCGTCTGTCATTGCTGATCGTGGTCAAGCTGGTTGTGCTGTGTGGCCTGTATCTGCTGCTGGCTATATGGTTGTCCGGTCTGATCGAGCAACAGCTGAAAAAGTCGCAGCACATCAATATCAGTATGCGTGTTGGTTTAAGCAAGGCCACCAAGGTGACCTTGCTGAGCCTGGCGTTCCTGCTGGCACTGAACGAGGCCGGTCTGAATCTCGCCTCGTTGACGGTTTTTGGTGGCGCGCTTGGTGTCGGTATTGGTTTTGGCCTGCAGAAGATTGTCAGTAATTTTATCAGCGGATTTATTTTACTGGGGGACCGTTCGATTCGTCCGGGCGATGTTATCAGCGTCGGCAATACCTATGGCTGGGTCAGGGAGTTGCGTGCTCGCTATGTGGTGGTGCGCAACCGTGATGGCGTGGAAACACTGATACCGAACGAGAATCTGGTGACGACGGATGTGATTAACTGGAGTTACAGCGACAAGCGTGTACGCGTACGTATACCCGTGCAGATTAGTTATGACGATGACCCGGAACAGGCGATGGCGATTATGGACCAGGCCGCCATGGCAAGCTCGCGGGTGCTGAAGACACCGCCGCCGGCAACACGTCTGATGGAATTTGCCGACAGTGGCATCGCGCTGGAGCTGCGGGTGTGGCTTTCAGATCCACAGGAAGGTGTCGGTAATGTTCGCTCTGATATCAACCTGGCTATCTGGCACGGTTTCAAGGAAGCCGGGATTACCATTCCGTATCCGCAGCGCGATGTGCATCTGCGGCAGGCCGTCGAGCCAGTGATACAACCGTAGGATGTGCTGAGCACAGCGAAGCGCATCATTTCGTGATGTAGGAGCGGCGTCCTCGCCGCGATGATGCGTGGTAATCGCGCCGGGGACGGCGCTCCTACAGGTGGCTTGCTGTCCGGTTGTTAAAAAAACGTGCCGTCAATCGGCGATGACGCACTGGCAAAACGTTTGCGTGGAATACGCCCGGCGCGGAATGCTTCGCGCCCGGCCTCAATACCCTTCTTCATGGCGGAGGCCATCAGCACCGGGTCCTGTGCGCCGGCAATGGCCGTATTCATCAGTACACCGTCACAACCCAGCTCCATGGCAATCGCGGCGTCAGAAGCCGTACCAACCCCGGCGTCGACCAGGATCGGCACCGAGGCGTTTTCCACGATGGTGCGTATATTGTGCGGGTTGCGTATACCCAGTCCGGAGCCGATCGGTGCGGCCAGTGGCATTACCGCGACACAGCCCATGTCTTCAAAACGTTTCGCGATGATGGGATCATCATTGGTATACACCATGATCTTGAAACCATCCTTCACCAGTATTTCGGTGGCCTCGATCGTTTGTATGATGTCAGGGAACAACGTTTTTTCGTCACCCAGCACTTCCAGTTTCACCAGCTCGTGTCCATCCAGCAGTTCGCGCGCCAGCCGACAGGTGCGCACTGCGTCGCTGGCGGTATAGCAGCCGGCGGTATTGGGCAGCAGTGTGTACTTGTCCGGCGAAATGACTTCCAGCAGGCTGGGTTCGTTCGGGTTCTGGCCGATATTGGTACGACGGATGGCAACTGTCACGATCTCTGCACCACTGGCCTCGGTAGCGGCACGCGTCTCCTCCAGATCCTTGTATTTGCCGGTACCGACCAGCAGGCGGGACTTATATTCGACGCCGGCGATGAGCAGCGGGTCGGAGCTGGTATGAAGCTTTGCTTGGATGACGCTAGACATAGGCAGTTAACTCTTTAATACTTGGTGGCAGGGTTATTTGAAATACGGGTGCTGCTGACTGCTGGCGGTCAACCACCACCGATAGCGTGCACGATTTCAACCCGGTCGCCGGGATTGATAACGTGGTTGTCATAGGTGCTGCGTGACACGATTTCCTCGTTGATCTCCAGTGCCAGGCGCTTGTCGGCCAGGCCCAGTGAGCGCAGCAGTTCGCTGGCGCTGAGTTTGTCCGGGTATTCGCTTGCGGTGCCATTAACAGTGATATTCATGGTGCTTCGTGTGTGTGCAGTTTTAAACTGTGACTATTCTACCGCAACCGCCCGGTTTTGGTCATTACCAGGGGAAATAAGGGCTTATGACATTTGCTACCGAAGATATTATTTCCGCCGAGAAGGCCGGGACGCTGGATGGCCTGATGCTGCAACGTATCAAGCGCTCGCCGGAAGTTGTTGCCTACCGCCACTTTGATGCCGACAGCAAGGCGTGGTGCGATACCAGTTGGGGCGAAGTGGGTGAACAGATATCCCGCTGGCAGGCGGCGCTGGCCGCCGAGAACCTGCTGCCCGGCGAGCGCGTCGCGGTACACCTGCGCAACAGCAAGGAATGGGTGTACTTTGACCAGGCCGCGCTGGCCTGCGGGCTGGTGACGGTGCCGCTGTATACCGATGACCGGCCGGACAATATTGCCTACATCATGACCGACTCGACGGTGAAGGTGCTGCTGGTACAGGACGCCGCTGTCTGGAAACGGCTGCGTCCGGCGCTGGCCGGGCAGGAAGATCTGCAGCGGGTACTGATCCTCAGCAGCGAAAGGGCCTCTCCGGGCGAGTTGCTGGCCGATGAGCGGGTGCGCTTTGTTTCCGACTGGTTGCCGGCGGACGCAGCGCCGCTGGTCAGTCGTGACGGTAATCCGCATGCGCTGGCGTCGATTGTCTACACCTCCGGTACCACCGGGCGCCCCAAGGGTGTCATGCTAACGCACCACAACATGCTGTCGATTGCACATTCGGCACTCACCATGATTGATGTTTACCAGGAAGACCTGTTCCTGTCGTTTTTGCCGTTGTCGCACACACTGGAACGCACCGCTGGTTATTACCTGCCGATAATGTCGGGGTCTGCGGTGGCTTATGCGCGATCCATTTTACAGCTCGCTGATGATCTGCAGAATATTCGCCCGACGGTGATGATTGCTGTGCCGCGTATTTTTGAGCGTGTATTTGCACGTATACAGGGACAGCTGGAAAAACAGTCTGCACTGAAGCGTGCGCTGTTTAACCTGACCACCCGTGTCGGCTGGCATCGCTTTGAGCGTCAGCAAAACCGGGCAGCGTGGCATCCACGGCTGTTGCTATGGCCATTGTTGAACAGGCTGGTGGCGCAAAAGGTGACAGCCAAGCTGGGTGGCAGGCTGCGTATGGCGGTCAGTGGTGGCGCGGCACTATCAAAGCCGATAGCGAGAATCTTTATCGGCCTGGGTGTGCCAATCCTGCAAGGGTATGGTCTGACTGAGACCAGCCCGGTGATCAGCGTGAATATTCCGGACGATAATGAGCCGGGCAGTGTCGGTTTGCCGTTGAACGGGGTGGAGGTGCGTGTCGGTCAACAGGATGAGCTGCTGGTGAAGACGCCGGGGATGATGCAGGGTTACTGGAACAATCATGCCGCCACCCGCGAGATTATCGATGCGGCGGGTTGGCTGCATACCGGTGACCAGGCGCGGATTGAGAACGGACATATTTATATTACCGGCCGCATCAAGGATATTCTGGTGATGTCCAACGGCGAAAAAGTCCCGCCGATGGATATGGAGCTGGCGATCAGCCTGGTGCCGGAAATTGAACAGGTGCTGGTGATCGGTGAAGGCGAATCTTATCTCGCGGCGATTGTGGTGTTAAACCCGGAGGAGTGGCAACAATTGGCAAAACGTTTTTCACTGGATTTGGATGCCACAGACAGTCTGCGTAACGAAAAGCTGCACGCGACAATATTGAAGCATATCAAGCTGCGCTTAAAGGACTTCCCCGGTTATGCCAAGATTCGGCGACTGGTATTGACGCTGCAACCCTGGACGGTCGATAACGGTCTGCTGACGCCGACACTCAAGGTCAAGCGCGCGCGCGTTCTGGATCAGTTCGCAGAAGAGATAGGTGCCTTGTATAAAGCTGGTTCAGCGGGGCGTGGCTGATATTACCAGCTGATGTAGGCAAAGCCCTGTTCCTGCAGCAGCATGATGTCATCGGCGCCGATAGGTACGACTTTGGCGAACGGCAGCAGGTCTTCTTCCGTCCATTGCAGGGCCTTCATGGTGTTGCCGCAGGCATGGAAGGCGACACCATAGGCAGCGAGTGAGCCGGCGCGTTGCTGCAGTTCATGCGGGATGGGTCGCTGCGGGTGCTTGCCGATAAGGTGCAGCCCCGGGCCCATTACACCGATCACGATTTCAACATCATCACCGTACTTGCGCAGCAACTCGCCGGCGGAAAATAAAACACTCTGCAGGTATTCCGGGTCTGCATTGTTGCACTGGTAGACAATCCGGTGCTTCGAGGCGTCATCAAAGTGTGATTCCGTGTGATGCGCATGTACCTGTCTGGCGGCGACGAGGCCGCCGAGCAGGCCGATGGATTTCAGTGCGACACGACGTGTGCGATTGAATAACTTCCCGCTACGCATGGTGATTCTCCAGAAGTCGGGTTTCAGTTACACTGTTGCTGACATCAGCAGCCGAACAATGGCTCGGCACGGGACTCACTGCCTTGCGACTTCCAGTCTAGCGCAGACCCCCGTTTTTTTCTTTCCCGGTGACTCGTAGGGGGCATCTATGAACGCGGCAAGTTTCAAGCAATGGGTAGTTCCGGTTGCTCTTGTGGTTGTGTCCATTGCCGGATGCGCAAATATCATGGCTGTGAAGGATGACGTTAACTCGCAGTTCTTTTACATCAGGCCCGGTTCGAAATTGATCCTGCATAAGGATGTGAATATCCCGAAAGAGCGCTCACACACCAGTTTTCAGCATGGCAAGGTCGTCTCCGGGCTGGATAACTATGCCGTCGGCTGCGTACTGGACGTGCGCGACCTGGGTCCCGGCACGGTCAGTGCCGGGACCTTTACGGTTTCACGTGCCGAGAGCTCGCAGGAATGGATCAGTCGCCCCAATATCATGAAGTTCTACCGTGTCATCTATCTGCAGTCTGATACTCAACCGGATGTGTTGCGCCTGACCTGCCAGGACTGGGATGGCCCGCTGCTGGGCACAGATATCTC
>CAJQPV010000132.1 GCA_905480305.1 uncultured Gammaproteobacteria bacterium
GTGTGCGGCTGGCGAGTAACACACCGGTGACGCCGCAGCGGCTATTGGTCTCTTCACTGGCATCTGTAATGCTGAGCACCAGGTCCCAGTCGAGTGGCGCGACGCTACGGCTCTTGTAGATAATTCGGTACATAGTCAATCCAAATTGATTTTTGCGATGGTCTTCAAGTTATACCACATCAGAACTCGATCGTTGCCACGGGCTTTCGGAATCAGGGAGTTCATAGGCATCGGCAACATACGCAGGTCCCTTCATGATCACCACCACACAGCAACCGATGGCAACTGTCAACGCGGCCATCCACAGGGTCACTAGCGTTGCGATGCACATGATATCCACGCTCTTGATCTGTTTTGCGATTTCAGCAGCCGTTCCTTGCGGCTCGAACAGGCGGCCGGAGAGACTGATGGCGAGTGGAATGAGGGTGCCGGCGAACAAGACTTTTGGCAACTTTTTCAGGATCGTCCACTCCAGACCTGGCGGTTCGCGGCGAGAATTCGGCAACTTGGTGAGGATCTTCATGCTGAGGCCTTTATTGAAGTCTATTGGTTACGACCCAATAGCGCGGCAGTGGTTCCAGGCAGTAGTCAAGCCGGGGGTGTAAAGACCGGGCCATCAGTCTAATTCCTTTCCCGAATCTCGTTGCGGCGCATCGGCATGGCATCGATTTGTGTGAAAATTTCCTGCACATCAGTCGACAAAGGGGCGCGCCGCTTCACCCCGCCATCCATACCGATCAGCACCAGCAGCTGCTCATCGGAATCTATTCCGAGCTCAAGCCTGAGTTGTGCCGCTTCGCTAACGGTGATCGGCCGGTCACCGACAAGACTCTGGCCATCCAGGAATAGCTGGATAACCAGCAGGTCACG
The DNA here is from genome assembly GCA_905480305.1 of uncultured Gammaproteobacteria bacterium. GTDB lineage: Bacteria > Pseudomonadota > Gammaproteobacteria > UBA9214 > UBA9214 > UBA9214. The sequence goes on from CAJQPV010000132.1 coordinate 871, forward strand.
GTCGACGACGTCTTCGAAGCGACGTTCGAGGTTATCACGTGCCTGCGCGACTGCCGGGGTGGAAGAATCGGGCGCAACCAGAAACAGCAGTCTGTTGTGCCATTGATAATTATCAAGATTGACCGCAATAACACACATCGGCAAACACCACAGCAGCAGGCCTGAACGGCAAATCGATACTGGTACTCCGGCCAATGTAGCATCTCCTGTTTCACGGTGACTAAAGCATGGGACTGTAAAGCGTTTCCTGTGCCTGCTATTGAAGGCAGCCAGTCTTCACGGCCAGCCTGCATTCATTAAAGAATCAAAACTCCGATCAAGCAAGGCTTGAATACTCATTTATGATAACAAGTGGCCATGCTCGCATCATCACAGTTTAGCGGGGATAAATCATTTTTTATTAATAGTGTCAGTTCAGCAGTGATGACGCATCTCTCCGGGCACACACGGCGGCAACATCGATTAGCATCGATATTTGACGTGCTTGTTGATTACCACTCATGATAACGCCATTCTCACTCACCCACCGGGAACCGCCATATGCCTGCAGCCAGGGATTCAAAACCGCTAACACCCGCACATCACTGGCTGTTTCGTCTTTCTGTCCTGGCGATCCCGGTGCTGTTCTTTGTGCTGCTCGAGGCTGGTCTGCGACTGGGCGGTTACGGGCACAGTTATCCGTTATTTATTGCCGTTGCCGATGCACCGGGCTATCTGCAGGCCAATCCGGAAGTAGTCAGGCGTTTTGTGGTCGAAGAAACACGTGAGGCGGGGGTGGAAATCTGGCCGGTACCGTTCCCTGCAGACAAGGCACCGGAAACACTGCGCATCTTTGTGCAGGGTGGATCCTCAGCGGCCGGCTGGCCGTATGGTTTCGGGGCCTCGCTGGCGGGCATGCTGCAGCAACGGTTACAGGCGAGCTTGCCAGAACGCAACATCGAAGTCATCACCACGGCAATGACGGCGGTGAATTCCTACACCCTGATGGACTTTGCCGACGAGATCATTGCGCAGCAACCGGATGCAGTACTCATCTATGCCGGTCACAATGAATACCTTGGCGTGCTCGGTGTGGGCTCCGCGGTTTCGGCCGGGCGAACGCGTCCCGTGGTGCTGGCTTACCTGGCCCTGCGCGACCTGCGCATCCTGCAACTGCTGAAGCACAGCTATCTGGGTCTCACCACACCGGCAGCCTCGGCGGAAGCTCCTGCGCAATCCGGTGGTACGTTGATGCGCCGCATCGTCGCTAAGCCGCACATAGCGTTTGATGCGCCGCTGTATCATCGCGGTGAGGCGCAGTTCCGCGACAATCTGACGGTCTTGCTGGAACGCTATCGCGATGCTGGTATAGCCGTCTTCATCGGCACCCTGGCCAGTAACGAGAAGGACCTCGCACCCTTCGCCAGTCTACTGGCAGAGGGAACGGATGCAGCTGCCTGGCGACGCCACCTTGAAACAGGCATCGATGCCCTGTTTGACGGTGACACCGATCTGGCAAGCACGTCACTTGAGGAAGCCCTGGCGCTGGATGACAGCGCGGCCTCGGTGCATTTTGCGCTGGGCCGGCTGCTCGAAAAACAGGGTGAGTATGCGGCAGCCCGTTTGGCCTATCTCGAGGCCAGGGACCGGGACCAGCTGCGCTTTCGTGCACCGCAGAGTTTCAATCGCATCATCAGGGCCGTAGCCGCA
>CAJQPV010000133.1 GCA_905480305.1 uncultured Gammaproteobacteria bacterium
GACCACTTTTTTGAAAGCAGGGAGACTGAGCTGCTGGCGCTCGTGATCGACTGGCTCAAGGCTGTTCAGCCTGCTAGCGAGTAAGGCAGCGACTGCAGTGTAAATGCCGGGCCGTCTGCTGCGCCAAGAAACGCATCGCTCGCCTCTGCCGAGGCTATTTGCAGCACCGCCAGCGCCAACTGACCGCCATCAGGATGCGGCTGCGCATCCACAATACGGCCAACTGCCTGTACATTCTCGCCAGCAGGGAATAAAGCATCACCCGGTGAGGCAATTTTGTCACTGGCTATTCGTCCCAGGTACATCCTGCGTTTCAGTGTCCCCAGGTATTGCATGCGGGCTACGATTTCCTGCCCCGGGTAACAGCCCTTCTTGAAGCTGACGCCCTTGATCAACTCCAGGTTCATCATTTGCGGTACGAACAATTCTGCTGTTGCCGAAAAAACACACGGCAGACCTGCCTGTATTTCCAGTAAGCGCCAGGATGACTCTCCAACCGCAGCGCCACGCACATTGAGCGAGTCCCAGAGTTCGCGGGCAGCTTTAATAGAGGTCGCGTAGACTTCATAGCGTGGTTGCAGGCCGGGAACGCGCACAATGGTCAGATCACCCTTATGCAGTACAGCGTCAATATCTGCAGGCAAGTCTGTGACTACACTGCCGAGTTCATCGCTGGCTGCTGCGCCGGACACCCCGATACGCAGGAAATTCTCGCTGACATCTTCGAGGGTCACGTCGGCGCGCATCACAAACATACGCAGGCGTTGAATAACTGCCTCAATTGAATCAGCCGGCAGGCGCAGATACCAGGTGTCTGCGTGCCGGAAAATTCGCATCAGACCGAGGATGCGGCCCTTGGGTGTGCAATAGGCGTTCAGCTGGCTGCTGAACTCGTCAAGGCTGCTGGTGTCATTGGTGAATTGTGACTGCAGGAAACTGCCTGCGTCCTGGCCATGTGCAGCGATCACGCCCATGTATTCGAGATCAGAAAATACCAGACCGCTGAGAGCAACTTCCTGCTCCCGTCCAGGATTACCGAAATGCTGGCCCCGGTCGTCAGAAAACTCCGCTCCGGCCTCTTCAAGAAACGCTTTCCACTCGGTTTTCATAATGATCTGCAGGATGGCTTAAACGGACACAAATTCTAGTCTAACTTGCCGGGTCTGTCAGTAATTGCCGATGTCTCTCTGTGGCTGGCGTTCACGCCTTGCGAGTGGTATAAATTCGAAAGGCAAATAAAAGTAGATTATGACTACCCAACGATCTGGACCCGTCTATTTAAATCTTCTCCGAATACGTTTCCCGGTTGGTGCGGTGACCTCGATCGCCCATCGCATTTCAGGGGTGCTGTTGTTTTTGTCCCTGCCGGTGCTGATTTACCTGCTGGACCTGTCCCTGCAAAGCCCCGCAGGCTATGAAAAAACAATGTCTTACATTAACAACGGCTGGTTTGAAGCGGGCCTGGGGCTGGTTGTCTGGTCATTTATGCAGCATTTGTTGTCCGGCATCCGCTTTCTGCTGATAGACATTGACAAAGGTGTCACCTTACAGGCTGCACGCAGCAGTGCCTGGCTGGTCAACCTGTGTGCCCCGGTCCTGACGTTGCTGTATCTCTGGTGGATTCTGTGAGCCGCCCCACACACGGACTGCGCGACTGGTTGTTACAGCGGCTGACGGCCGTCTACCTCGGCATTTTCCTGGTCTATCTGCTGGTGCATTTTCTGCTGCAACCGCAGCACAGTTTTCAGCAATGGCATGATTGGGTTACACGGCCCGCCATGATCATCGCTACAGCAGTTTTTATCATGGCATTACTGGTTCATGGCTGGGTCGGGATGCGCGATGTGGTGCTCGATTATGTACATGCGACTGGTTTACGACTTGCGACTCTCTCGCTGATTGCCCTGACCCTGATCGCCTGCGGAATATGGGCGCTGCGTGTTTTGCTACAGGCCACGACATAAATGATGACGATACCGCGCAGACAGTTTGATACCCTGATTATAGGTGCGGGTGGTGGTGGTTTGCGCGCCGCCTTGCAACTGTCACAGGCAGATGCGCGTGTTGCCGTTGTCTCCAAGGTATTCCCAACGCGTTCGCACACTGTTGCCGCACAGGGCGGCGTTAATGCAGCGCTCGCCAATGTCCGTCCGGATAATTGGCACTGGCACATGTTCGATACCGTCAAGGGCAGCGATTACCTCGGTGACCAGGACGCAATTGAATACATGTGCCGCGCAGCACCCAAAGCGGTGTATGAACTGGAGCACTTTGGTGTGCCATTCTCGCGTCTTGAAAACGGACAGATTTACCAACGCCAGTTCGGCGGTCAAAGCATGAATTTTGGCGGTGAACAGGCAGCACGTACCTGTGCGGCAGCAGATCGTACCGGGCACGCTATCCTGCACTCACTTTATCAGCAGAACATTCGAGCCAAGACGCATTTCTTTGACGAGTACTTCGCCGTTGACCTGCTGCACCATGAAGAGGGTTCATTTCTGGGTGCGCTGGTACTGAACATCGCCAGCGGTGAAAAAATGATCATTGAAGCCAAGACAACCTTGCTGGCAACCGGTGGTGCCGGGCAGATATTCCGTACCAACACCAATGCACTTATCAACACCGGTGACGGTATGGCGATGGCGCTGCGTGCCGGTGTGCCATTACAGGACATGGAGTTTTTCCAGTTTCATCCCACCGGTATTGCCGGCAAGGGTATGTTACTGAGCGAGGGTGCCCGTGGCGAAGGTGGCTACCTGATCAACAGCGAGGGAGAGCGTTTCATGGAGCGCTATGCACCCAACGCGAAAGACCTGGCCAGTAGGGATGTGGTCAGTCGTGCGATCACCACGGAAGTCCGTGAAGGGCGTGGCTGTGGCCCCGGCAAGGATCATGTACTGCTGACATTGAAACACCTTGATGCAGATATGATACGCAAACGCCTGCCCGCCATCCGCGACATGGCACTGACCTTTGCCAATGTGGATATGTGCAATGAGGCAGTGCCGGTATTCCCGACGGCACACTACACCATGGGGGGCATTCCTACCAACCGTCATGGAGAAGTAGTCGCACCAATAGAGCATGGCCCGGAAGAAGCCGTTACCGGCCTGTACGCGGCCGGAGAGTGCGCCTGTGTTTCCGTGCACGGCAGCAACCGGCTGGGCGGTAATTCATTGCTTGACATTATCGTCTTTGGACGTGCCGCCGGTAACAAGATCATTGAGTTCCTTGGCGAGAACCGCTATCACCGGCCACTGCATGACGACATGCTGGAGCCGGCATTGCAGCGACTGGCTCGTTGGGATAATACTGAAGAGGGCCTGTCCGTCAGCGTACTGCGTGATGAACTGACCCGCGTTATGGAAGAGCACTGCGGAGTATTTCGTACTGAAGAAGTCCTCAGCGAAGGTGTCAACAAGGTTCTCGCCTTGCAGCAGCGCATGAAAGACGTACGCATCAGGGACCACAGCCAGGTTTTCAATACCGCACGGATTGAAGCGCTGGAGCTGGAAAACCTCATGGATGTTGCCATTGCAACGATCATGTCAGCTCACAAACGCCAGGAAAGCCGGGGCGCACATTCACGCATAGACTATCCTGAACGTGATGATGTCAACTGGTTACGCCATAGCCTGTATCACAAGACAAGCCACACGGTAGATTACAAACCGGTGCGCATGAAACCATTGA
>CAJQPV010000134.1 GCA_905480305.1 uncultured Gammaproteobacteria bacterium
ACGCCCCGGTAGGCGCCCAGCAGGCGGTAGAAGTTTTCTTCATCCCGGTCACTGAGCTGTCCCCCGGCCGTATTGTTGAAGGTTTCTGCAATGCGCTGTTCCATGTGATTCACCACGCCGGTTAAGCGGGTGCGCAGTGCCTGCTGTTCGCCGCTGGCCGGATTTCCCGACAGACGCTGGAATGTCTCCTGCACGCCCGTGTGCCAGGCCTGAAAGTCCGCGAGCAGGTTCTGTACCAGCAGCGGTGCCTGGGGTGTGCTGCATTCACTGAACAGCTGCTGCATGCGGTAGCTCAGCGACTGCAGCCTGGTCACCAGTGTCTGTACCTGTGCCGCTGAGGTGCCGGACAGCGCCCAGTTGTCGAGATGCGGTGCCCAGCTGCCGAGCTTGGCCGGCAGCGTCGCCACCTCGCGCTCATGAAAGGCCTTTTTCCAGCGTCCCAGCGGCGTTGCAGCGTACGCTGGATTCGAGCGCATGGTCGACATCAGGTATTCGCTGCTGCGGAAGTAGCGTTGGAGCAGGCGCAGAAAGGCCCGTTCCGGGCGTGGTGAAACCGGAATGTAGGCCGTGATTGCGAGGATCAGGAAGATCAGCGGGAACATCATGGCCGTGTTGGCGACGCTGAGAAAATTGTATGTCTGCTGGTTGGTGATGGAGGCGATGACGACAAACATCGCCAGCCCCAGCGCCCTGCCGAGCATTTGCCGGGGGTCGGCGTACAAGTAGCAGATGACAAAAGTTGCCGCAAAGATCAGCGGACCGAGAGCCATGAAACTCGACAGCTGAGGCATGACGAAAATATACACGACAGCGGCAAACAGGACGCTGCTGGCAGCCGGCACAAACAGTTTCGAAACCGGTAGTTGCGGCATGTTCGCGATGGCTATCCCCAGTGCGCCGGCAAAGGATACCAAACCGGCGCCGCCGGGAATATCGTTGACGTAGATCAGGGCCAGCCAGGCCAGCCATATAATCATTATGTAGCGGACGGCGTTCGCCAGGCGATCCAGATCGGGCAGCAATACCGCTGCTGCGCGTGGTGCTTCGGCCGATGCACTTGCCATGCCTGGTCCCTTGAGTTCAATGACTACCTCAAACAGCGAACGGGTCAGCTGTTCGAGGTGCAGCATGCGCTGGCGTGCCACTGCCAGGGCGGCCCGCTTGAAATGGGACAGCTTTAGTAGTGCGTCTTTATCGAGCGACAGGGTCATCGCCTGCGGCGCCGATTCGAGGGTATCGCCGCCCAGCATTTTCACAATCTGCGCCAGGCGGCTGTCGAGTTCGTCGCTAAAGGCATCCAGGTTGGGTAGCAGACGTTGCAGATCCAGCGCTTGTATCTCGGCGAAGCCCTCGCGCCAGAGTTCCATGGTCTCCGTCAGTTCCGCCGCCTGTTGCTGATAAATCTGCCACGGTCGACGCAACTCCCGGACCTCGTAGCTGTCGCCCAGCGCCGCATCCAGCAGCTGGCTGGATTGCGACTGCTGCTGGATCGTCTGCGCTTTGAGCGACTGTACCTCCTCGACACTGCCCTTGCCTTTCATCAGGGCGAGGCTGGCACGGTAGAGCTGCTGCTGGGTCAATGCCAGCTTGACGGTGGCGGTATCGAAGTTGGCACGGCTGCTGCTGGGCCAGAGAAAAATTGCCACCAGGCTGTAGACCAGGATACCCAGCCCGGTCTCTTCGGCACGCAATATTGCAGTATTAAAGGCATTGACCGGATCCGGCCCGGCATCCAGACAGATAATCACGACGACAAAGCCCATCACCTGCCAGAAGTACGCGCGCTTGCTGCCACTCATCATATAGCAGCAAAAACCCGCGAAAGCGGAGAGGCACAGGATGAAAGCCCAGCGCTGCTGGGCAAACAGGGAGATAAAGGTTAACGACACCACCACTGCCAGCAGTGTGCCGAACATACGCAAGGCGGCCTTGTTCATGGACTGCCCGATGGTTGCCAGGCTGACGAACGCTACCGCGAATCCCGCCCAGTAGGGGCGGTCCCAGTCCAGCGACAGGGCGATGCCATAGGCGAGGGTCATCGCCAGGGCAGTCTTGATCGATTCCTTGGTCCTGCTGGAAAGAATCACAGTAATTTCATTTCAGGTTTCATTAGGTAACTGTAGGAGCGCCGCCCCGGCGCGATGAGGTCCAGGTACATTTATCGCGGCGAGGGCGCCGCTCCTACGAAAGAAAATATGCTTGATCACACGGTCAACCCGTTACTCCCGTTTGCTGCTGATAATCCTTCATGACATCTTCCAGTGTGTCATAAAAGGCATCCTCACCGAACAACTGGCGGAGTTCATAGCGACTCTGGTCTCTGACATCGTCCAGCACCTGGGCCACCACCAGGCGAATACCCTTGTCCTTCAAGATCGTGAACAGCGACTGTAGGAGCGCCGCCCCCGGCGCGATGAGGTCCAGGTACATTTATCGCGGCGAGGGCGCCGCTCCTACAAAAGAAAATATGCTTGATCACACGATCAACCCGTTGCCCCTGTTTGCTGCTGATAATCCTTCATAACATCTTCCAGTGTGTCATAGAAGGCATCCTCACCGAACAGCTGGTGGAGTTCGTAGCGAACCTCCTTGTCCTTTAAAATCGCGAACAGCGAATGCAGCTCAGGTTTCATTGCGGGTATTCGGCATCAGATAACTGTAGGAGCGCCGCCCCCGGCGCGATGAGGTCCAGGTACATTTATCGCGGCGAGGGCGCCGCTCCTACAAAAGAAAATATGCTTGATCACACCGTCAACCCGTTGCCCCTGTTTGCTGCTGATAATCCTTCATGACATCTTCCAGTGTGTCATAGAAGGCATCCTCACCGAACAACTGGCGGAGTTCATAGCGACTATGGTCTCTGACATCGTCCAGCACCTGGGCCACCACCAGGCGAATCCCCTTGTCCTTCAAGATCGCGAACAGCGAACGCAGCGTGTCCGCCGCGGAGTAGTCGACGTCGTCGACCGCCGAGGCATCGAGACACAGCCAGCGTAATGGCGGCTCCGAATTGTTGGCGAGATCCGTAATCTCTTCGGTAAGTTGCTCGGCATTGGCATAGTACATGCTGTGGGTAAAGCGGTAGATGAGCAGCCCGGGCAGTGCCTGGGCACGGGTTGCGATCGGTTGCGCATTCAGCGCGCCCGAGTCTGCTGGAACCAGCGCCACGTTCTTGGGACAATATCCGCGTCGGGTGTGATCGATCAGTGACAATACAATGGCGAGGATGATGCCTTGCTCGACGCCGACAAACACCACCATCAGCGTGGTGATCAGCGCCACCCAGAACTCCGAGCGCCGCTGGGCGTAGATGCTCTGCATGCCCTTGATGTCGATCAGGTCGACACCGATCAGGAACACCACTGCCGCCAACACCGCCTCCGGC
>CAJQPV010000135.1 GCA_905480305.1 uncultured Gammaproteobacteria bacterium
CTGGTGGTACTACTGGCCTTCTGGCTGGGACTGTCATCCTGCTCCAGCACCTCCACATCGCCCCTCAGCCAGCAGGTTGACCTCGATTATGGGCTGATAGCCACGACACCCGAGCAACCGATACTGTACGGGGAACGTGTAAAACCGATACTGGAACGGCGCTGCGTTGTCTGTCATGGCTGTGTTGACGCCCCCTGCCAGCTGAAGCTGTCCTCACACGAGGGTTTGACCCGCGGCGCCAGCAAGCAACGCGTCTATGACGGCGAACGCATCACTGGCGCCGCACCCAGCCGCCTGTTTATTGATGCCAGTACTACCGGGGAATGGCGTGCCAAAGGGTTCTTTCCTATTCTCGCCGAGGATGCGCACACCAGCGAAGAAACGCTGCGGCAATCTGTGATGTACCAGATGCTGCGACTGAAACAGCTGCATCCGCAGGCCCGTACCGGCAAGCTTTCGGATGATCTGGATATTCGTCTCGACCGCGAACAGGTCTGCCCGAAACGCGAGGAGTTTGACAGCTTCGCGAAAAAGCACCCGTCATGGGGCATGCCCTATGCCATGCCCAACCTCAGTGATGCGGAATATAAAACACTGGTGCAATGGCTGGCACAGGGCGCACCGGAACCACCCGCAGCACAACTCTCAGCTGCAGCCGCAGCTCAAATAAAAGACTGGGAAACATTCTTTAACAAGCAGACCAAAAAGCAGCAACTGGTCAGCCGTTATATCTACGAGCACCTGTTCCAGGCACACCTGCATTTTAAAGGCAGCGGAGCACGGGAATTTTATCGCCTGGTCAGGTCATCCACACCACCGGGCCGGGCTATCGAGGAAATTGCAACGATACGTCCGTTTGATGACCCGGGTAACGCAGCCTTTTATTACCGCCTGCGAAGCTATGATGCCAGCATTGTCACCAAGAGCCACATGGTCTACGAACTGTCGCCACAACGCATGGCACGTTACCGCGAACTGTTCATTACCCCGGAATACAGTGTTACTGAACTGCCCTCCTATGAACCGCATATTTCATCCAATCCATTCATGGCATTCCAACCGATACCGGTAAAGTCACGTTACCGTTTTCTGCTGGACGACGCGCACTTTATTATCGAGGGCTTTATCAAGGGCCCGGTATGTCGCGGCCAGGTTGCACTGAATGTTATTGAAGACCAGTTCTGGGTGGTATTCTTTGACCCGGACAAGGACCTGTCTTCCAACCATCCTGAATTTCTTGATGCAAATGCAAAATACCTGGAACTGCCTTCGGAAAAAGGAGACATCCTGCGGGTCAAGAAAGCCTGGAATGAGTACGCCGGCTACCAGCGTGATTATATGAATGCCAGGCAGGCGTGGTTTGAGAAAATGCCGGAGCAGGATATTGATTCTGCCATGAAGTTCATCTGGGACGGGGATGGCCACAACCCGAATGCCGCGCTCACCATCTTCCGGCATTTCGACAGCGCATCGGTACGCAATGGTTTTGCCGGGGACTTTCCGGAAAGCGCCTGGGTCATTGATTACCCGCTACTGGAGCGCATTCATTACCTGCTGGTAGCCGGTTTCAACGTCTATGGCAATGTCGGGCATCAACTGATGACACGCCTGTACATGGATTTTCTGCGCATGGAAGGTGAAGATAATTTTCTGGCCTTTCTGCCGGTAGGACCACGCAAGGAAATCATGGATTCATGGTACGTTGGTATCCGTAGCGGCATGGATGAGCGCATCGGCGGCCCGATGGAATGGCTGGATGTAGAGGTTGTCACCGGCTATAAAACCGATGACCCGCAACGGGAACTCTACGATCATATCGAAGACCGGCTGGGTCCAATGACAGGCGACACCAGTGATCTGGACCGCTGCGGGCAAACAAACTGCACAGACCCGCAAGACAATACTGTTGAAGCACGAGCCGACAATTTCATGCGCGAAATCGCTGCCATCAAGGGTGAACCTCTGCGGGCGTTTCCTGACGTTGCCTTTGTTCGCATCAAAACAGACAAACCGGAAACCGACTTTGCCTATTCACTGATACGTGACAAAGCCTACCTGAGCGTCACTTCCCTGCTCTCTGACGAAAGCAAACGTGACAACCGTGATTACGTCCATGACACGCTGACAGTGGTCAAGGGACTGGAAGGCTCATACCCGAACTTTTTCTTCGTAGTGGAACCCGACGAACTGGCAGATTTCACCAGTCGTATTATGAATATCAATACACTGGATGACTACGAACGCTTTGCCGGCATCTACGGCATACGCCGCACCAATGACAGTTTCTGGGAAACAGCTGACTGGTTTCAGGATGAATATGCCCAACAGGAACCGGTGCTGTCAGGCCTGTTTGACCTGAACCGCTACGCGAACCGCTGATGTGCTCAGGCAACCTGAACAGGAATGGCGTTACGGCTGTCTTTTATACGGTTACTGGTGTCGAGATAAACAAGCGTCGGTTTGAAAGCGGCCGCCTCCTGCTGTGACAGGACGGCATAGGTGCAAATAATAATGCGGTCGCCAGGGTTGGCCTTGTGGGCGGCCGCGCCGTTCACGGAGATGATTCCGGACTGGTCCTCGGCACGAATGGCATAAGTGGTAAAGCGCTCGCCATTATTGATGTTATAAATCTGGATCTGCTCGTACTCGCTGATATTCGCGGCTTCCAGCAGCGCACCATCAATCGCACAGGAACCCTCATACTCGAGCTCGGAATGCGTCACGTTGGCATGGTGCAGCTTGGATTTTAACAAGGTGATTTGCATGTAACCGGCACAGCCTCTCTGATCAGAATCGAGGCGTAATTATGCTGACTCCGGCGGGATACTGCAAGAGATCTGGATAGCTTTTGATTTAGATACCAGTCCTAAGTAATTGATAAACTGATATTGTCAATCAAACGCGTACCCCCCAGGGTGGCCGCGCCCAGCACCACCAACCGCCTGGATCCCGGACCGGGCACGCGCAAACTGAGCTGCTCCCTGACACTGACATAGTCAGGCTCAAAGCCGGCCCGCTGCAGACTTTCCAGCGCTTGTCGTTCGAGGAACGCATAGTCCCGGCTACCCGAGTCCAAAGCCGCCTTCACTACGCTCAGCGCCTGGTACAGGCATACCGCCCTGTCACGCTGGGCCGCTTCCAGATAACCGTTGCGTGAACTCATCGCCAGCCCGTCGGCCTCACGCATGGTTGCCACACCCTCAATCTCGATGGGCATGCACAGATCCCGCACCATACGTTTGATCATCACCAGCTGCTGGTAATCCTTTTCACCAAAGACCGCCATGTCCGGCTGTACCCGGTTAAACAGGCCGGCGACCACCGTGGCAATACCGGTGAAAAAACCCGGCCGCGAGCGGCCACACAAATCACCCTCAAATCCCGGCACTTCAACCCGCGTCGCCTGTTCCAGGCCATCGGCATACATTTCTTCCACCGTGGGTAAAAAAAGCATCTCGACACCTTCCGCCTGCAACGCGGCCTTGTCTGCATCAAGGGTACGCGGGTAAGTGGCGAAGTCTTCATTGGGACCAAACTGCATCGGGTTTACAAAAATACTCACGACAACACAGTCAGCCAGCATGCTCGCCTGCCGTACCAGCTGCAGGTGACCGGCGTGCAGATTGCCCATGGTGGGTACAAAGGCAATACGCCGCCCCTGCATACGTTGCGCGCTGATACTTTCACGCAGTGAAGTGGTGGTCGACAAAGTTTGCATAATACGTTTCAGTAGCTGTGTTCTGTTGCCGGGTAACGGCCGTCCTTGACGGCCTTGACGTAGGCGGCAACAGCAGCACGAACACTGCCGTTTTCCTGCAAAAAGTCTTTTGCAAACCGCGGCAGCCGGCCACTGGTAATACCGAGCATGTCATACAGCACCAGCACCTGCCCGTCGCATGCGACACCGGCGCCGATACCGATTACAGGAACCTCAACAGACACGGTAATCTGCACAGCAAGGTCAGCCGGCACGCACTCCACCACCAGCATGCCCACCCCGGCCTGTTGCAATGCCTGTGCATCGGCAAGTATCGCCGCAGCACCAGCTGCATCTCGCCCCTGCACCTTGTAACCACCGTATTTCTCAACTGACTGTGGCAGCAGACCGACGTGACCGCAAACAGGAATATTGTTGCTGACCAGGTGCTCGACAGTTGCAACCCTGTCTACGCCGCCTTCCAGCTTAACCATGTGCGCCCCGCCCTCGTCCACCAGGCGTCGGGCACTGGTGAGGGCCTGTGCGGGCGTTTCATAAGTCCCGCAGGGCAGGTCCACGATACGCCATGCCTTTTGGCCTGCTCGTGCAACATTGGCCGCATAGTGCAGCATGTCTTCGAGAGTCACCGGTACAGTGGATTCGTAACCCATCATTACCATTCCCAGCGAGTCGCCGATGATGAACATATCAACGCCGGCTGATTCCAGAACACGGGTAAAGCTGGCATCATAGCTTGTCAGACAGGCGATCTTCTCACCACGCTGACACATGGCGTGCAGTGTTTCGAGGGTAACGGGATGTGTTTGCTGCGTGCCTGTCATCATAGTCTGTCTATTATAGCCCGCATTCAAACCTTGCGAATCTGTAGCAGGACCCGGGGCCACACCCGGCCTGCTGTCACATCGCCACAGAAAGCGGATTGAAATAGTGTTTGCCGGTCCGGGTCAGGTATATCTGTTCAAGCAATGCCTCGTATTCATTGTCATTATCAACCAGGTTAATACCGGAGGTGTTGACGATTAACAGCGGCGCATCATCGTAGTTAAGGAACAGTCGCGAGTAGGCCTCGGACAGGTTACGCAGGTATTCCGCATCTATCTTGCGCTCGTACTTGATACCACGCCGGGAAATTCGCTTCAGCAGCACATCTTCCGGCGCCTGCAGATAAACCACCAGGTCCGGCACCGGCGCATCCACGGTGACATGCCGGTAGACCTGCTCGTAGAGCTTCAGTTCTTCAGCACCGAGTGTCAGTTCGGCAAACAGGCGGTCTTTTTCCATCAGGAAGTCGGCAACCCGAACCGGCTGAAACATGTCTGCCTGCCGCATCGCCTCAATCTGGCGTACCCGCTGAAACAGAAAAAACAACTGCACCGGCAAGGCGCCGGATCGCGGATCCTGATAGAAACGTTCCAGAAACGGGTTTTCGTCTGCGCCTTCGAGCAGCAAGTCGGTCTCAAAGCTTTTCGCCAGGCGTTTCGCAAGACTGGTCTTGCCAACCCCGATCGGACCTTCAACGACGATATAGCCGGGTCGTTCTCTTTCCATTAAGCGGTAACCAGTTTCTTCAGGGAGTGGTTCTCGCATTTGTTAATCAACGCCGTCAATCGGCCCTGCCCGGGGACATTCAGATCACCCGCCAGTTCCGCCAGCGGGATGATGACAAAATCACGCTCACGGATACCGGGATGCGGCACTGTTAAATCAGCTGTATCGATCTTTACCTTGCCATATAACAGCAGATCAAGATCAATAATCCGCGGCCCCCATTTGTCGCCGCCGCGCTCGCGCCCCTGCAGATCCTCAATACGTCTCAGTGCCGCCAGAAAATCTTCCGGCGAAAGCAAGGTATCCATGGCAACCACCGCGTTTACGTAATCCGGCTGATCGGCAGGCCCCATGGGCTTGCCTCGATACAGACTGGAACGTCCGACATGGAGGGAATCTGGAATCATCTGCATTTCTTCAACGGCTTCCAGCACCTGGGCCACCGGATCGTCAAGATTGCTTCCCAGTCCTATATATACACGTACTGTCACTCTGACTTTACCTCC
>CAJQPV010000136.1 GCA_905480305.1 uncultured Gammaproteobacteria bacterium
GAAAGGGGCCTTGGTTCAAGACGGGTGCTGAAAGTGGCAACGCACGGGAGATTGGGGCAACCCTGGGAAACTCCTGAAATGTGTGCAAGCGCTGCGGAAGGCACCACATGCTGAAGCGAAGGAAGAATCCGGATTACGATCCGGGAAGCAAATGACCACCCAGGTGGTGGCATTGGCGGTTATGTGCAGAGCGCTCGGTTGATGTGCGTCGGGATAACACGGTCCCGTGTGAGGGTCAGGTGAACTGCGTATGACCTTTCGTGTGCAAAGGTATGCTGTCTTGTCCGAGAGCCGGATGCGGGAAATCTGCATGTCCGGTTTGATGAGCGGGGTGTGGAAACGGAGTGATGGTTGAGCTATTGAGGCACCGCCAGACGAAAGGGGCGGAAACAGATAGGCTGGACCTTAGACCACCGCGCCACATCTCGACTCTACCGTCTCCTGTCATTAAGTTTAAGCGTAGACCACCCCTGGCCAATCGCCACTGAATGTCGTCTTTGGATTCGTGCCCTTGCTATTTTTATTATATAAAATAAGTCCATACGACTGAGTTCGGGACAGCTACGGACGTTCGCCAGGCGGCAGGCTATGACATTTGGTTGCCAGATGTACTACCGGAATCGGCCAAAACACGTCGTTTACCATCCTACTCGCAAATGGCAGGTTGATTCTGAAAGCGGTCATCCAGTCACATATAGTTTTTGGTAATCTCCAACCTTTTCCACCAGCCGTTCAAGGTTTTCGCCTTAACAATTAAAATGTGTAAGATGTGGTGGACCACCAGGAGCAAACTGCTTTCACCTCTGTGCTGATTCGTGAAAGCTACTTATCAGAGCAATGAGAAAATATTGAGATGATGATGCTAGCTGACATTATTAGCGCCGGACTTCTGGCCCTCAAAGGTTATATAGCGACCCATGTGCTGACCTGTCTTGTGCCCGCCTTTTTCCTGGCCGGTGCCATGGTCACATTTATCCGCCGAGAAGCAGTACTCGCCCTTCTTGGTGAAAAAGTCAGTAAGCTGCGTTCCTTTTCACTGGCAAGCGGTTCCAGCTTCCTCATTGCTGCCTGCTCATGCACCGTAATTCCAGTTGCCAGCGGTCTCTATTATGCTGGCGCAGGAATCGGAGCGGCATTTATAGTCCTGTGGGTCGCTCCGGCGGCCAACGTGTTAGCGCTTACCTATACCGGGATGATTCTCGGGACCGAAATGGTGGTCGCGCGTATTGTCGCTGCGCTTCTGATGGCTTTTGCGGTGGGATGGGTGATGACCCTCGCATTCAGAACGGAAGATCGTGCTGAAGCGATTCCGGTCGCAAACCCGCTGGAAGCAGGGAGTATTATCGACAAACGCTCCGTCGGGCTTATAGTCCTTCTTGTCATCACCCTTTTGGCGCCCAACTATCTGGTCACTTCTGGCCCCTACTGGCAAAAGATACTGGTCTGGGGAGCATCGGCGCTGGTTTCCGGCTTCTATGCGTGGCGCTCCTATAGCCGAGAGGAAATACGACGCTGGCTGGAAGAAACCTGGTGGTTCGTACGCCTGATCATGCCGCTTTTACTGATCGGTGTTTTTATCGTTGGCATCATCGGTTTCCTTCTCCCTGAAGAGTGGATCAGAAATTGGCTGGGGGGCAACGGTATCGTGGCCACCTTCCTGGCAACGATCCTGGGGGCCTTTAGTTATTTTGCCACCATGACAGAAGCGCCCTTCGTCCACACACTAATGCAAAAAGGGATGGGCCGAGGCCCGGCCCTGGCACTTCTGCTAACGGGCCCTGGCCTTAGCCTGCCAAACTGGCTTGCAATTGCCCGGGTTTTTGGTATCAAAAAGGCGTTAGTATATGTGCCAACCCTGGTCGTACTTGGGACGCTGATGGGCTGGTTATACGGCAACTTTATTTTGTGAAGGATAAATACATGAAAATCCTAATTGCAGGACCAGGATGCGCCAAATGTCAGGCCACTGAAGCCGTTGTACGCAAGGTGTGCACCGAGATGGATCTAGACGCTGAAATCGAACACCTGACTAACCCCGCAGAGTTCGCCAAGCTGGGGGTGATGTTTACTCCGGCGGTAGTCCTCGATGGCAAGATAATCGAATCAGGTCACGTGCCATCGGAAGAGAAGATGCGACAGGTTATTTCAGAGCATGTCGCTTGATATTCATTAAATTTGAATGTCACCATTCCCAGACGTTATATTAGACTCCTATAAATGACGGCTTTGGGTCGACTCTCGCCGTTTAGTTAATTATTAGATAGTTAATTACTAAACGACTGCTTACGGGCGGACACTTGCCGTTGCTGGCGGACTTCTCTCTGAGTGTTGCGATGGTCGGCGAGGACTGGAACCCCTCTCTGTCAGGATAGTAATGGACATCCATTTGCAGTTCACGATTACGGTTGTGACAACCACTAGATATTCAAAAATCAGAATATGAGAGCAAGTATGGCGTGAGTGACTGGCAACTATTGTAATTACAACTTCAAAACGTGATCTTCACCATCAGGCGATTGTGTGCGGGGATAATCTGCCAGTCGACCCGGCTCTTTTGACCGTTCGCCCAACGGTTATTCCGATAGTCTTCCAGGTCATTAATAGCACGTGACGGCTCGGTCCAAATATTAATTTCAGCTACCGTTATTCCTACCAGGGTTGACGAAATAGCATCGCTGCTGTCCCCGAAGGCAGCTATTATGCCACCCCCCAGAAGATTGGCCCCGATACCTATAAGGTGGCGTTTCCAACCTTTGCGGCTGGCGGCACGTTCAGCACTTACATGCAACAGTGATTCTCCCTGTGCAAGTTTGGCAATCCGCTCTTCGCGGGTCCGGGATGGCATTTCATTAAACCCGATGGCACCTTGAACCACCGGCAACGGCTTGATCATCATCTGCGCCAGCGCACCAGTCGATTTCGCCGCACCCACAAGGTAGTTGATTTCATCATCACTATCGTCGGCATCCACTGCAAGAAGAGCCTGTCCCGCAGCGCTGGCCGCATGAAAACCGGTCCAGCCATATTGCCAGTTCCTGGCGCCGGGTCTTTGATTTGCAATGCGGTTTCCTATGAACTTTAAACGCGCATCCAGTTCGGTATCGCTCATCGCGCCACTTACAAAATCACTTTGCTCAGCATGAAGCTGAGGTGACCAGGCTAGCACTGCAGCAAAGATAATAACGAGCGAATGAGATAGATATTTCATGTCGTTTTGTAATTCCGCCTTGTTAGTAACAATAACCCAGACACAGAAATTAGAAGTCCAATGGCTATATGGATGACAAAGATTATCACACCAGTTAGCCCTCCATCATGATCTGTTGCTTAATTTGCAGATAACAATTGCAGAAATATTTGTCCGGTCCCTGGTGAAATGCCGCAATGTCTCAAAACAGTTGCCTGCCATCCAGACGGTAATTCTGTAGTTCCGATTAGGGTGGCG
>CAJQPV010000137.1 GCA_905480305.1 uncultured Gammaproteobacteria bacterium
CACGCGTCACCTTGGCCATGATCGAAGCCGCACTGATCGCCGCTACCCGACTGTCACCCTTTACTATTGCCTGTGCCGGACAGGCGAGGTCCGGGCAACGATTCCCGTCTATCAACGCATGCCCGGCTGCCGGCGACAGGGCAGCAACGGCACGCTGCATGGCCAGCATGGTTGCCTGCAGGATATTAATACGATCGATCTCCCCGACATCAGCAGAAGCAACAGCCCAGGCGAGTGCCTTTTCCTGAATCTGCACGTACAGTACTTCCCGCCTCGCGGCAGTCAAACGCTTTGAATCCTGCAAGCCGTCAATCGGGTTATGTGGATCGAGAATGACCGCACCGGCCACCACCGGTCCGGCCAATGGTCCCCGGCCTGCTTCATCGACACCGGCGACCCGGCCATCAGGAATCAACACCTCATCCATTCGTTACAGACCTCCCGGTCATCTCCATGATGGTATCAGCGGCTATACGGCTGGCATCCTGGCGCAATTCATTGTGTATTTTCGTAAACACTGCTGTCAGCTGCCGCGTATTTTCCGGGTTTTCGACAAGCCTGAGGATCTCCTCGCCAAGCGCCTGCGTGGTAATATCATTCTGGATAAATTCTCTTACCAGCGGCTGGTCAGCCAGCAAATTCGGCAAAGAGTAATATGGCGTATTTACCAACAGCCGTGCCAGTTGATAGGTCAGCGGTGAAAGCCGGTAGGCCATCACCATGGGCCGCTTGATCAGCATACACTCCAGCGTTGCCGTGCCGGACGCCAGCATCACGGCGTTTGCTGCCGCCATAGCTTCCAGCCCCTGACCATTTAACAGCGTCACCGGCAACTGCTTGTTAACGCTCGCCAACACCTCTTCAAACGCGGTACGACAGGCATTGTTTGCCAGCGGTACAATGAAACGCATATCACTGCGGCGTTCATAACACCAGTTGGCCGCCTTCAAAAAGTCACCGGCCAGGCGTTTCACTTCAGCAACGCGACTGCCAGGCAGCAAGGCGACCAGTGGTCCCGCATGCGTGATACCAAGATGTTTGCGCGCTTGCAGGGGATCAACATCATCAGCAATCAGGTCTGCCAGCGGATGTCCAACAAAGTGTGCCGGTACATTATGCTTCCTGTAAAAACGCTCTTCAAAAGGAAACAGGGTCAGCATGCAATCGACGCTGGCAGCAATCTTGCGTACCCGGTACTGCCGCCAGGCCCACACCGAGGGACTCACATAGTGCAGGGTTCTGATGCCCGCGCGCTTCAGGCTTTTTTCCAGGGAAAGGTTAAAATCCGGGGCATCTATGCCAATAAAGATATCCGGCGGATTTTCAAGAAAATGTCGACGCAACTCGCGTCGCATGGCGAACAGTTCGGGCAGATGTTTCAGCACCTCAACCAGCCCCATGACGGACAACTTTTCCATGGGATACAGGCTGAAGCAACCAGCCTCTTTCATGCGTGGTCCGGCGACGCCCTCGAATACCGCATCCGGCTCGCGCTGTCGAATAGCCTGTATTAAACCTGCCGCAATATTATCGCCGGATGCCTCACCGGCCACGATGCCTACATGCAGCGGATGTGAAGGTGAACTCACGCCGACTGAATACCTTGCAAGGTATACCCTGTTTCAGCTGTATACGGAAAAACAGTACTCCATAAATAACGCACCCTAGCGGACAATGCCACGCGTCTGCTGTTCCAGAAAAGTAACCAGCAACTGTAACTCGGCACCGTCCTGCGCCCTTTTCTTGAGGATGGCGATAGCATCCTGCAGGGAGTTGCCTTCACGGTAGAGCGTCTTGTAGGCCTGTTTCAGCAACTTGCGGGATTCTTCTGAAAACCCGCGGCGCCGCAGGCCTTCCATATTCAGACCATGTGCCTTCGCCGGACTGCCGCCAACCGTCACATAGGGTGGAACGTCAAGACTGATACCGCTGCCAAATGCCGTCAGAGAATGCGCTCCCAGCGAACAGAACTGGTGCACCAGGGTAAAGCCACCGAGTATGACGTAGTCATGAATCGTGACATGTCCCGCCAGCGAGGCATTGTTTGCAAAGATGGTCTGGTTGCCAATACGGCAATCATGGGCGATATGTACATAGGCCATGATCCAGTTATCATCACCAAGCGACGTAACACCCCGATCCTGAACCGTGCCCCTGTTGATAGTGACAAATTCACGAATGACATTACGGTCACCAATTTCGAGTCGGGTAGGCTCACCTGCATACTTCTTGTCCTGCGGCGCCTCGCCAATCGATGCAAACTGAAAAAACCTGTTTTCCCTGCCGATGCGGGTCGGGCCATTAATAACGACATGCGATCCGATTTCAGTGCCGGCGCCGACCACTACATCGGGGCCAATCACAGTATAGGGTCCTACCCTTACATCGGCAGCAAGCTCTGCGCCGGAATCAATAACCGCGGTCGAGTGGATCAAGTATCAATATCCTGTTCTGTACACATGATTTCAGCAGTAGCCGCGACAACACCATCAACGCTGGCTTCACAATCAAATACCCAGATACCGCGCCGCGCACGCTTCAGGTTTGCCTTCAGCATCAGCTGGTCACCCGGCTCTACCGGGCGCTTGAAGCGCGCCTTGTCGATACCCACCAGAAAATACAGACTTTCCCGTTTTGCGCCACGTTCAACTGTTCTGAACGCCAGCAAGCCGGTGGCCTGCGCCATGGCCTCAAGTATCAGTACACCCGGCATCACCGGACGTTGCGGAAAATGCCCCGTAAAGAAAGGTTCATTGTAGGTTACATTTTTGTAACCCACCAGCGATTCTCCGGCCTTGAATTCCGTGACCCGGTCAATCATCAGGAAAGGATACCGGTGCGGCAGATGTTGCAGTATTTGTTGAATGTCCATGGTCATAATCCGGATAGCCCTTCGCTGTTAATTCTGTCAATTACTGGAAATGAACAGCCGGGCTATTCATTATCGTTTTTTTTGTCTGCGGCCTGTGCGCGCTCCAGCTTGCCAATTCTGCGTGCCAGCTTATCCAGCTGCCGCATGCGTGCATAGGTCTTGTTCCAGGCATCATTTTCCTGTGCAGGCACACCGGAGGAATACACACCCGCGCTGGTGATGGATTTCGTTACCATGGTCATACCGGTGATAACCACCCGGTCAGCAATCTCAAGGTGTCCGACAATACCGGACCCACCCCCGATCATGCAGTGTTTGCCGATTTTTGCGCTGCCCGAGATCCCCACACAACCGGCTATCGCCGTATGCGCACCAATGTGCACATTATGCGCAACCTGTATCTGGTTATCGAGCCTGACACCTTCTTCCAGTACCGTGTCATCCAGCGCTCCGCGATCAATCGTCGTGTTGGAGCCGATCTCTACATCGTCTCCAATCCTGACACTGCCGAGCTGTGGCACATTCAGCCAGCGTCCGTCTTCATTGGCAAGTCCGAAGCCGTCACTGCCAATCACTGCACCGGGTGCAATATTAACGCGCGCTCCAATGCTGACATCATGGCAGATGACTACATTTGCAGACAGCCTGCTGTCAGCGCCTATGACACTGCCTGCACCGACAAAACAGCCTCCTGCCAGTTGCACACCGGCATGCACGACCGCACCCTTTTCAACAATGCAGTTTGGTCCAACCCAGGCCTTCTCATCAACAGCGCAGTCAGCATCCAGTACAGCCGTCGGGTGCACGCCCTGCCGGGTGCGTGCGGCCGGCACTATCAAGGCTGCCGCACGTGCGTAACTTGCATAGGGATTGGATGAAACAATAACCGCTGTCGGACAATCAGCTGCGTCAGCCTGCCTCAGAATCACAGCCGATGCCCGGGTCGCCAGCAGGTATTTCTTGTAACCCGGGTTGGCAAGAAAACTGATATCGCCGGATTGCGCATTCTGCAGGGTGGCAACCGCACAGATGAGGCAATCCGGGTCACCCTGTTGCAAATCACCCCTGATTTGCCCGGCAAGTTCACCCAGTGTCAGCGACATGCAGTTTGCCCCGCAACAGTCCAGTCGGGATAATTAACCGGTAATTATTTCTTGAGCTTCTTGAGCACGCTATCGGTGATATCAACCTTGTCACTCGAATAAACAACACCCTGGCTCATAATAAGGTCATATTTTTGTTCTTTTGCCAGCGACACAACTGCCTGGTACATATCTTTCTGCAGCTTGGCGAGCACCTCATTACGCCTGATATTCAGGTCATCGCGAAACTCGTCCTGGGAGCGTTTCAGATCACGCCGCTTGGCCAGCACTTTTCTCTCCAGCTTGGTACGTTCCGACTCACTCATCACTGCACCGTCACGCGACAGGTCATCTTCCAGTTTTTTAATCTCACGCTGCATGGCAACCAGTTCTTTTTCACGAGGAGCAAATTCGGACTCGATCTTGCTCTGTGCCGACTTGGCCTGCGGCGCATCCTCCAGCAACTTGACGGTATCTACAAAGCCGATTTTGATCTCGGCCAGCACTGCACTGGAAGACAGGGCCAGCATTGCCATCATGCCGGTTAATAAAATTGTTGCAGCTGTTCTTTTCATAAGCAGTTCTCCGGAATTTTCTACAGTAATCAGAAAAATGTACCTACAGTAAACTGAAAACTCTGTTCATCGTCATCGCTTTCAGCATTCAGTGGGAAGCCTAAACTTGCTGAAATCGGCCCCAGCGGTGATAACCACAAGCCGGCCAGGCCGACAGAATACCTCAAATCACCGGCATCGAAACTATTATAATCCTCAAAGACATTACCGATATCAAAAAAGGCACTCAGCCGTACACCCTTGGCCTCCTCGACAAACGGGATCGGGAAGATCACCTCGGCGTTGAATACCGTGAGAAATGATCCACCTATCGGGTCACCGTCAGAGTCTTTCGGGCCGAGGGTATTATCCTCATAGCCGCGTACAGAGCGCACACCGCCGGCAAAGAAGTTCTCGAAAAACGGTAACTGTTCATATTCGCCGAAGCCGTCACCATAACCAATGTTGCCTTTCAGGCCCAGCGTCAATTCACGCGTCAGCGGGAAAAAACGCTGCTGCACGTAAGTGAGCTTGTAGTATTCCAGCCCGGAACCGGGCGTAGTCGTTTCAAGTGACAAACGCTGCAATCCACCTGTATCAGTAAACAGTATGCGATTGCGAGAGTCGTGACTCCAGCTTCCGGTCAACACCAGGTCATCAAAACTGTCACCATGCTTATCAATAAAGTCAGTGACCTGCAAGGGTGAGCTGGAATTGGCCTTCAGATCCAGCCCCTGATACCCGGTACTGAATCGAATGGTGTCATACTCATTAATAGGAATACCAAAATTTATGGACGCATTACGCGTATCGGTTGAGTAATCCGACAGATTGGCTTCGTTGGCATCGGTCTTGCGGTAACCCAGACTGAAACCCCGACTGACTCCATCAACTGTCCAGAACGGGTTGGTATAGGAAAACCGGTAAACGGTATTTATTTCGCTGTTGTCAAAGGTAAAAGCCACCTGTTTGCCGGTGCCAAGAAAATTTTCCTGTTGCACGCTGGCATTGAACAACACGCCGGAAGTCTGCGAGAAACCGGCACCTGCTGTGATACTGCCCGAGGATGTCTCGGTGACCGAGTAATTAACATCCAGCTGGTCAGTGGTGCCGGGAACAGTCGGCGTCTCGACATTGACGCCTTCAAAGAAGCCAAGTCGATCTATACGGGTACGGGTACGCTCTACCTGCTCGGTCGAATACCAGCCACCTTCCATTTGGCGTGATTCGCGGCGCAGCACCTCATCGCGAGTACCGACATTGCCGGAAATATTAATACGCCGTACATAGACCCGCTTGCCCGGGTCAACAAAAAACCCCAGGTTGACTTCATTTGCCTCGTCATCCATTTCCGGCGTGGTATTAACGTTGGCAAAGGCATAACCCTGGTTGCCCAGCAAGGAACTGATCTTGTCAACTGACTGGGTCACCTGCTTGCGCGAGAACACATCACCCGGATTTATCTTTATCAGCGGGAACAGTTCCTCGGCTGGCACCACCAGGTCACCGTTTAGTGTCACTTCCCTGATCTTGTACTGGCTGCCCTCGGTGATATTGATGGTGACATAGATATCCTTCTTGTCCGGCGTGATAGATACCTGGGTTGAGTTGATATTGAACTTCAGATAGCCCCGGTCCAGATAGAAAGTGCGCATCGTTTCCAGGTCAGCAGAAAGTCCCTGCTTGGAATACTGGTCACTCTTGGTAAATGCCGAGAAAAAATTCGGCGTTGTCAGGGAAAATTCGTCCAGCAAATCCTTGTCGGGATACTGGTGGTTACCGATGATATTGATCTGCTTGATACGCGCGGCGCGGCCCTCGGACACGGTTATCAGGATACCGACTCGATTGCGATCCAGGGGCGTTACCGTTGTGTCTATCTTGACAGCATATTTACCACGGCTGAAGTACTGCCGACGCAGTTCCAGCTCAACCTTCTCCAGCAGCGAACGATCGAAAACCCGACCTTCAGCCAGGCCGATCTCCTTTAGCCCTTCCAGCAGTTCCTCACTGTCGAGATCCTTGTTGCCTTCAATACCAATACTGCTGATAGCGGCACGTTCCCTGACAAAGACAACCAGCACTGAACCGTCTCTCTCGAGTGAAACATCATTAAAAAAGCCACTCTTGAAAAGTGCCTTGATGGCATTGACGGAATCCTGGGAATCAACCGTCTGGCCAACCTTGATTGGCAAATAATTAAACACCGTACCGGCAGAAATACGTTGCAGTCCCTCGACACGGATATCCAGCACCGTAAACGGCTCAAAGGCCTGCGCCACCCCGCTGAGAAGCAGGGACAACAGGAAAATCCGGACCGGGGAAAATATGCGTTTCAGCTGCAAATGCATTTCTCGACTCAATCAAGCAAACGTAGCAGATCGTTATAAAAAGCCAGCGACATCAGTGCCAGCAGCAGGGCAATTCCAATTTTCTGCCCGGCAAGCTGTACCGCATCGGTCACCGGACTGCCTTTAACCAGCTCCACCAGGTAGAACAGCAAATGACCACCATCCAGCACCGGCACCGGCAACAGGTTCAGCACCCCCAGACTGACACTGACAATCCCCAGAAAACTGAGGAAAGAAGCCAGTCCAATTGCGGCAGACTGCCCTGCATACTGCGCAATGGTAATCGGGCCACTCAGGTTCTCGAGCGACGCCTTGCCGCTGACCATCTTCCAGAGCGTTCGGAATGTCAGCGTCGTGACTTCCCAGGTTCTGTCAAGCGCCGCCGGTACAGCCTTGAGCAGCCCGTAGCGAACAACGACGCGCATTGTAGCACGCTGCTCCTCATCCGGAAGTTGAACATAGGCGCCAATACGTCCTATTTCCGAGCCATTCTCGGCGACACTGTCCGGTCTCACGGTGAGTCCGGACAACTCACCTTCGCGCCGTACCTGTATGACAATATCCTGCAGCGGCCGATCGCGCACATAATCCACCCACTGTGCCCAGGTGTTGATCGCCACTCCGTCAGCCAGCACGATACGGTCGCCCGGCAAAATGCCCGCACGTGCTGCGGCCCCGCCGTCAACCAGCGACTCAATCACGGCCGGCGGCTGCCAGGGCGTCAGGCCAAAGTTTTCCAGCACCCCGCCTTTCTTTAACAACTCGTCCGGGGTTTCAAAGCGTACCTGCAAATGCCGTTCCTGACCTCCAGCATCACGCACCGCAACGGCAACAGTATCCAGCCCGTCCAGACCGGCCTCCAGCAACGCCAGCACCGTTGCTTCCCAGGTCAGGGTTGGCTGACCCTCGACACTGATAATTTCATCACCCGACAGAATACCTGCGTCAGCAGCATAGGAAGCCGGGGTCACATCGCCGACAATCGGCTTCAGACCGGGCATACCGGTAACGAACATGGCCCAGTAAACAAGAATTGCAAACAGAAAATTGAATGCCGGTCCCGCCACCACGATCGCGATACGCGTTTTCACCGACTGGCGATTAAAGGCACGTGAAAGTTCTGAGGGATCCACCTCACCTTCGCGCTCATCCAGCATTTTCACATAACCGCCCAGTGGCAGCGCAGCTATCACCAGCTCGGTGTTGTCCTCGCCAAAGTTGCGCTTCCACAAGGGTTTGCCGAAACCGATTGAAAACCGCAACACCTTGACACCGAGGCGACGCGCAACCCAGAAATGTCCGTACTCATGGACGGTGACAAGTACCCCGATGGCAACAATAAATGCGACCAGCGAAAACAGCAGACCGTTCATTGCGCCACTCTCACCTTGCCGGAATCAATACATTCATTTGCAACAGCACGTGCAAGCGCATCATCTGCCAGGATTGTATCGAGCCTGTCTGCAATGTGTACCGCGCACTGTTCCAGCGCCTGCTCAACAACCTGCGCAATCGCCGTGAACGCAATTCGCTCATCCAGGAATGCCTGCACCGCCACTTCATTGGCTGCATTCAGAATGGCCGGAGCAGTGCCACCACTGCACCAGGCGCTTGTTGCCAGCTCCAGACAGGGATAGTGCGCCTTGTCAGGGGCTTCGAATTGCATGCTTTCAACCGCCATCAGATCAAGTCTCCGGGCTCCGGATTCAATACGCTCGGGCCATCCCAGTGCATGACTGATGGGAATGCGCATATCCGGATTGCCCATCTGCGCCAGCACCGAACCATCCTTGTATTCAACCAGTGAATGCACCAGCGATTGCCGATGCAATACCACAGTTATATTTTCCATCGGCAAGCCGAACAACCAGCCTGCCTCAATAACCTCAAGACCCTTGTTCATCATAGTGGCAGAATCGACTGAAATTTTACGTCCCATGTCCCAGGTCGGGTGCGCACAGGCCTGTTCCGGTGTCACTGCAGACAGCTGGCTGACCGGCAAGTTCCTGAACGGACCTCCGGACGCCGTCAGCATGATATTGCGCACCCCGGCCGGCGCCGCACCGGCCACGTAATTATCCGGCAGACATTGCAAAATGGCATTGTGTTCGCTGTCGACCGGCAACAGGATTGCGCGGCTGTCACGCACGGCTTGCATAAACAGCCCACCGGACATAACCAGCGCTTCCTTGTTAGCCAACAGCACGCGTTTGCCGGTACGTGCCGCTTCCAGCGAGGGCAACAGCCCGGCAGCTCCGACAATCGCTGCCATTACAAAATCCACTGCCTCGTGACCCGCTACCGTCTGCAGCCCGTCCGTGCCCGACAAAACCTGCACATCAGGGGCTGATTGCTTCAACACTAACGCCAGCTGATCAGCAGCATCGGCATCAGCCATCACTGCATAGCGTGGTTGAAATTGCACACACTGTGCAGCAAGCTTATCGACGCTGCTGTTTGCCGTCAGCGCAATAACCCGGAAGCGTTGCGGGTGGCGCGCAATAACATCCAGCGTGCTCAAACCAATCGAACCGGTCGACCCCAGCAAGCAGACGCCAACAGCTTTAGCCGTCGCCATTACAGACCCAGCCACAGGTAAGCGGCAAGAAATACCGGTGCGGCGGCTACCAGACCGTCAATACGGTCGAAGATCCCGCCGTGACCGGGAATAATATGACCGCTATCCTTGATACCGCTGTGGCGCTTCATCAAACTTTCCAGCAGATCACCAACAACTGAAAACAGCACAGCAATGCCGGCAACCAGCATAAACATCAAGGTCCATTTGAGCGACTCACTGAAGAGCATGCCGGCAATGCCGGCAAACACCAGACTGGAAAACAAACCGCCGTACACACCTTCCCAGGTTTTCCCCGGACTGATTGCCGGGGCGAGTTTTGTTTTACCCCACTGACGACCGGCGAAATAGGCACCACTGTCCGCCAGCCACACAAGTACCATCATCATCAGCGTTAACACCGGTCCACGCTCACCACTGGCATGCAAGGTCACCAGTGATGCCCATGCAGGCAGCAGCACCAGTGCACCGGCAAGCAGCTTGATATTGACTGTTAGCGGGGTGAGTACCAAGAGAAACTGCGGACGTGACAGCCAGAACAAGGCACATAACCACCAGATCATCGCCAGCAGCAGCAAGGGGAAAAGAAGCTGCGACAAACCCGTTTGCCAGAGCATCCACATCAGGACCGCCATCACCATGACATAAGCAATACGCAGAACAATTTGCCGAACAGGAACCAGCTGACTCCATTCCCACGCAGCCAGCAGCATGATAGCAGCCAGTATCGCTGTAAACACAGGCGTGGGCAGAAACAGTACGCCACAGACAACCAGTGGCACCATAATGGCAGCAGATAGCAGCCGCGCCCTAAGCACCTTTTTGTTGCTCCACCTGTTCACCAGTGCGTCCAAAGCGTCGCTGGCGATTGGCATACCAGGACAGCGCGTCATCAAGTTTTTGCCCGTCAAAGACCGGCCACAGTGTGTCGGTAAAATACAGCTCGGTATAGGCCAGTTGCCACAGCAAGAAGTTACTGATGCGCTGCTCACCACCGGTGCGGATAAACAAATCCGGGGGTGGCAGGTCCGACAGACACACTTCGGCCGCCAGCATATCGGGGGTAATTTCCTGTGGCTGCAGTGTACCGTCAGCCAGACGGGGC
>CAJQPV010000138.1 GCA_905480305.1 uncultured Gammaproteobacteria bacterium
CAGCGGCTGATACTGGCATGGGGTGAAATGCCAAAGCGCCAGTTCGCTCGCCATTCACAACATGCCCCGATAAAGCTGGTTATTGGTCTGAATGCCATTCACCATCTGGCACTCGACCCTACCCAGGAAAAACCGGAAAACGGTGACAACATACGCGACAAACACTACCTGCAGGACCCGACATTTGAGAGTACCACCAGCTTCAGGACAGAA
The DNA here is from genome assembly GCA_905480305.1 of uncultured Gammaproteobacteria bacterium. Classification (GTDB taxonomy): domain Bacteria; phylum Pseudomonadota; class Gammaproteobacteria; order UBA9214; family UBA9214; genus UBA9214. The sequence goes on from CAJQPV010000138.1 coordinate 214, forward strand.
ACGCCCTACGGCCAAAGCTCTAAACAACCAGCTGCCCCGGACGCCAATCCCTTCAAGGGTGCATACGCCAGCGACAAACCCGGTTCAGTTCACATCGAGTCATGGAAAATAGCCGATATCAGTGCAGGCGGTTACTGTTTGCTGTGGGACAGTGATGAAGTTTCCTGCGCCAAGGTAGGTGAGCTGGTCGCGCTGATTGAACAAGATGATATCGATCCGGACAAATGGCAACTCGGCACCATTCGCCGCATGAAGTTTACCGAGCAACGCGGACTGGAACTCGGCGTCCAGTTGTTGTCGCCGGGTGCCAGGGCAATCTGGGCGCATCCGAGCAAGGAAGGCGTCAACACAGGTGATAAAATGCAGGGAATCCTGTTACCGGAAATCAGGGCCATCAAGATAGAAGCATCATTACTGCTGCCCTCACTGCCTTTTCGCACCGGCAGTATGGCAACAGTCGAAGATGGTGATCAGACAAATACCGTGTCGCTGACACGACAACTGGAAAACACCGGCAGCTTTTCCCAGTATCACTTCACGGCAGTTTAAAACAGTAGCGAGAAAAACCACCATCCGCCGCGGCGGTCAGCAGGCCCGATTACTCAAACGCTAGTAAAGTTTGATAAAGGCTTCCGGATACTCAACATGCCCGCCACCAGCGAGGCTACCGTCTACCAGCTCTCTCACTGTGAGCGCATCTTCCGGTGCCGGTAAATTGCAGCTCACCTGCAGGCCTTTTGCCGGTACAAATCCAAAGCGCTTGTAGTATTCAGGATGTCCCATCACCACGATGGTGCCATAGCCTTTTTCCTTCGCCAGGTTAACGCAGGCATTAATCAATTCAGAGCCGATGCCCCGGTGACTTTGTGATGGCACCACCGACATTGGCCCCAGCGCCAGGACATTCTTCTCGGTTCCATCCTTGCGCATCGGCACCCGCGTCATCAAGGCATGCCCGACGATACGGCCACCCAGCTCGGCCACCAGAGAAAGTTCCCGGTTGTAAGTCGTTGATTCTCGCAAGGAGCTTACCAGCTGTGCCTCTGCTTCACCCCCGAATGCACTGATATGAACCACGTCAATGGCACGGACATCCTCCGTTACTTCGGGTCTGACATTTATTACATGCATAGTTGTCTCCGGAAATACATCCTGAGCAGCCCCGGGGCCGCAGTAAGGACCTAAATATTCTGGTTTTCAGATACTTGCATGCTATCAGGAAAAACTCCTTCAGGAAATACCCGGCGGGTTTTTGTTGCCCGCAGGTTCGATATATAGGGAGTACTTCAGTCTTCCCCGAAATTGCCGAAAAACCTGTAGTCGGAGCCCGGATCTGAGCTGCATCAGTCCCAGGGCAAAATATTTACCTTTAAGAAAACGGGGTCAGCTGTGAAAGACGGAGAAAATTTACACGTACTCATCGTCGAAGAAAGTAACAACGATGCGGAATCCCTGGCCAATGCGCTGCGCAATGCCGGCCACAGCATAAATTTCAACCACGGAGCAGATAGCGGCGCAATCGAAAGCAGCTTGCAGGAACAACATCCGGATATCGTTCTGTGCGGCAGCGGGGAATCACTACCTGCCCCGGACGATGTGCAGGCCCTGCTGGGAAAACACGGACTGACAGCGCCGATGATTATCATTGCCGATGAAGCCCCCGAGGACAAGGTTGTCGCTGCAAGAAAATCCGGCTTTGCGGCACTTATATCCTACGACCAACCTGATCACCTGTACCTGTCATTCGAGCAAGAAGCCACCTGCATACGGCTGCAACAGCAGTTAAAAGTCAGCAGTGGCGCCCTGCGCGCGAGTCAAAATCGTTGCCATGCCCTGATTGAAAATTCCAGTGATGCCGTCGCCTACATTCATGAAGGCATGCACGTCTACGCCAATCAACCCTACATGGAGCTGTTTTCAATTGAGACTGCAGAAGATGTCGAGGGTACCCCCATTCTCGATATGATAAGCAACAATGAGCGTACCGCTTTCAGGGAGTTCCTGAAAAATTATCTGGATAACAAGGATCATGACAACAGCATTGAAATCAATTGCGTTAACCCCGCAGGTGAAATCTTCCATAGCAGTATGGAGCTTGCACCGGCAACCATGGATGGCGAACCCTGCACACAAATTATTATTCGGGTCAGCTCATCGAACGCAGCACTAGAGAAGAAAATCAGGACACTGACACAACAGGATATGGTTACCGGCCTTGCCAACCGCCAGTATTTCCTGCAGCTACTGAAAGAACGTATGGCCGAACCGCAAACAGACGAGGAACATCGCGCCCTGCTGTATATAACGCTGGACAATTTCAAGGCGATTAGAGATGAGACAGGAATTGAGGCGAGCGACCAGGCATTACGTGATATCGCACATATCCTGAAATCAAACTGCGGCGACAATGACTGCCTGTCCCGGTTTGGCGATTGCAGCTTCGCCATCCTGTATTACAACACCGACCAGGAAAAAACTCTCGGACTGGGTGAAACCCTGCTGCATGGAATCGCAGCGAACCTCTCGGAAGTAAACGGTCGTGCAGTTACCATGACCGGCAGCATCGGCATCTGCACCATTGAAAAACATGACAGCGATGCACAGGCCATGATCGCTTATGCAGACATGGCCTGCGAAGTTGCACGCTCTTCCGGTGGTAATCAGATTCATACTCACAGCCACATCGTTGGCGAACAGGCGGGCGGTGGCGAACTGGAACTGGAATGGGACAAGCTAATACGCGCAACCATAGATGAAGAACGTTTTTATCTGGCCTATCAGCCAATTGTCAGTCTCAAGGGTGACACGCAGCAACGTTATGAAGTACTGCTCAGGATTGTCGACACTGCCGGTCGAGTTATTCTGCCTGGACAGTTTCTTTCCATAGCCGGAAAAAACGGCCTGAGCCATGAAATCGATTGCTGGGTTATTGATACCGCCTTCAGTCAACTTGGCCAGCTGAAAGCTGAAAACAAGGACATATCATTTTATATAAAACTGTCCGGCGACACACTTTCAGATACCAGTCTGCCCGAATGGATCAGTGAGAAACTGGTAGCAAACAGTCTCCCCGGCGACAGCGTTGTTTTTGAAATAGCGGAACAGACAGCTATCAATAACCTGACCAGCTCCATTAACTTCACAAAGGAAATTCATAAACTTCAGTGCAAGGTCGCACTGGAGCACTTCGGGCAGAGTGAGCAGCCACAACTACTGAAGCACCTGCCCGTGGATATCCTGAAAATCCACGGCACCCTGATTGGCGGTCTGGGCAACAACAAGGAACACCAGATAAAAGTAAAGGTAATCAGCGAAATGGCACGGGAATCAGGCATACAGTGTATTGCCGAATGTGTCGATGATGCCGGCAGTCTTGCACACCTCTGGCAGGTCGGGCTTGACTTTATTCAGGGCAACTTTGTACAGGAACCCTGCAAAACAATTGACTACGATTTTGAAGGCGAAACAGCCTGAGCGAATTTGACCAGCATGCAATACAGCAAAACAATAGATTCGAATAAGGTAGCGGAAAGAAGCCTGCCGGCATACCGGAACGCCATGTTGTGCTCAGTCGAAAATCAGCGAGACCAGTCCGTCAGCCAGCTTGGGTTCAAACCAGGTGGACTTTGGCGGCATCACTTCACCGGCATCCGCCACCGCCATCAGGTCTTCCATTCGGGTTGGGTACATGGAAAAGGCAACTGCCATGTCACCGCAGTCAACCCGCTTTTCGAGTTCGCCAAGACCACGAATACCGCCGACAAAGTCAATTCGGGTATCACGGCGCAGGTCTTCAATTCCGAGCAATGGCGCCAGCAGATTATCAGCAAGCAGACTGACATCCAGCCGGCCAACCGGATCATCAGGAATCAGGTTTTCCCTGATCACCAGGCGATACCATTGTCCGGCGAGATACATTCCGAAGCTAGCTGGGCTATCCGGGCGCACAGCAGCACTTTCAGGGGTAACACTGAAACTCTCGGCTATACGCGCCAGCAAGGTCTCCGGCGTCATACCGGCGAGGTCACGAACCACGCGGTTGTAGTCAAAGATCTGCATCTGCCGGTGCGGAAACACAACGGCCAGAAAGCCATCCGTCCCGGCAGCACCCTGGTGGCTGGCAGCCACCCTGGAGGCAGCCGCAGACCGGTGATGGCCGTCAGCAATATAGAGCGCATCCATGACATCAAAGGCAGCCGTAATCTTCTCAATCAGGCGATTGTCACGCACTACCCACAGCAGATGACGAACACCATCATCCGCTTTCAGGTCAACATCTGCCACACCTTCAGCAGCGGTCATCAGCATGGCGTCTACCTGCTGTTGCGATTCATAAGCCAGCAACACCGGACCGGTTTGCGCATGCAGGGATTCAATCTGGTGAACCCGGTCATCTTCCTTGTCGGGACGGGTAAATTCGTGCTTGCGGATGCGGTTGCTGTCATAGGCAGCCACGGAAGCGGCAACAACCAGCCCGGTCTGACAGTGTTCGCCCATAATGATGCGGTATACGTAGTAACAGGGACTCTCGTCACGCGCCAGCACGCCCTGCTCCAGCATTGCCTGCAGGTTGGTCGCAGCACGGGCATACACCTCGGGCGCATGCGAATCAGTGCCTTCCGGAAGATCAATTTCGGGCTTGGAGATATGCAGAAAACTCCACGGACGTCCGCTTGCCCGCAGCCGGGCCTCGGCACTGCTAAGCACATCGTAAGGCGGGGCAATGACATCGGCAGCACGTCCGGAAACGGGGCGCAAGGCAGCAAAGGGGCGTATCAGGGTCATGGGCTTTCCTGTAGATGTGATCAAAATACCGGACAATTATTGTACACGTTCGAGGCCGACGCGGCGATCCGTAAAAATGGAGCAGATATCCTTTGAACCGGCCAGCACCTGACAACTGCAACAAGGCAACCGGCACCATCAGGCGCGACCTCTCGATGGTTGTGGTCTCTGGCTGTAACAATAAAAAAGGATTTCAGACGCGCGTAGCTGATATCTGGGAGAGACTTACCACCAGGGCCCAGAGTACGCCGCTGGCATACAAACTGTCGTTTTTCATCACCGTGCTGGTCGTCAGCTGCATGTTACTACTGGGTATCATTATCGTGCAGCAGCAAACCGCACATTCACGCAGCCAGATCAGCGAACAGGGACACACGCTGGTACAGCTGATGGCAAAGTCAGCAAGGGAGCCACTGCTTGCCGATGACGAACTGGCACTGGATGCCACTACCAGCAGCTTCGCGAATAATGGCAGCGTCCTTGGCACAGCCATCATTTCACTGCATGGCGACATCATCAGCAATGCCGGTGTACTGCACGAGGCAAACAACCCGCTGACAAACAAGTTCATCGGCACGGCCATTCAGGAACCGGAAACCTCAATCACATGGAAGTGGCAGCCATTAACAGGATTACGCAGACAAACAGTCGTGTCATTTATCGAACCGGTGGTCTTCCAGAATTTAGTTGCCGGCCATGCCATGGTGACCTTCAGCGAATCCGGACTGGAACAGTCAACCCGTCGCGCAGTACAGGCGATATCCGGTGCCACGCTGTTGATTATTGCCCTGAGTATCGGCATGGCCTTCGCTCTTGGTCGACGTATCTCCCAGCCGATCGACAAACTGGTCGAGGCAAGCCGCGCCATTGGCAATGGAGAATACACTTTCAGATTCAAGGAACGCCGTAAGGATGAACTGGGATTGCTGATGCAGGCCTTCAACGAGATGGCCGAGGGCATGCTGGAGAAATCACAGGTCAAGAGCGCATTGTCACGCTATGTGTCACCGGGCGTAGCAAGGCAGATCCTGTCAAATCTTGATGACGTCGGTCTTAGCGGAAAGCGCATTGAGGGAACCGTACTGTTTGCTGATATCACAGGTTTTACACAGATTTCAGAACAGATCGGGCCGGAAGAACTGGTAAGCATGCTGAACCGGTTTTTTACCCTGATCACCTGTGCCTGCTCAATCAATCATGGCATTGTTGATAAATACATGGGGGACGGTGTGATGCTGGTGTTCGGCGCTCCGGAACCCGATGATGACCATGCCTTCCATGCGATCAGCTGCGCACTGCTTATTCAGAAACTGATTACCAGAGAAAATCTGCAACGCGAAGAACAGGGTCTGGGCCCGGTTAACTTAAGTATAGGAATCAACACCGGCACCATGCTGGCGGGCAACATGGGTTCATGTGATCGCATGGAATATACCGTGGTTGGCGATACGGTCAACCTGGCATCACGCCTGTGCGGTATTACCAACGGCGAACAGATTGTTATTTCGCGTGAAATGTATTTGCGCGACGACATCAGGAATCGTGTACTTGCCGGCGAGTATCAGTCAATACGGCTCAGGGGCATCAGCAAGCCGGTGAATACTTACCTCGTAGAACGACTGACCGCAGACTACCAGGAGATCATTGAACGACAATTTGACGAGATCTGCCGCTCCGAGACAGATGAATATTATGAAGCGTAAAGTAATTCAACTACTGCTGGTATTGCTGCTGCCGGTGATAGCCGGCTGCTCCGGCATGGATACGATTCGTCTCGGCCAGGACAAACCGGAAGACCTCGATAAACTGCTACAGCAACATGAGTATGCACGTGCCCGACAATTGACCAGCAAACATGCATCGCTGGATACCGCCACCATACAGGCTAGAATCAGTAACGATGAGAGCGCCTATGAACAGCAGGTCCACGCAGAGGCGCTTGCACTGCAGTCCAGCAATGACCTGTTGGGTGCAGTACAAGTGCTGTCCACTGCCCTGCAAAAGGTTCCGCATAGTAATTCACTGCGTGAACTGCGAAACACCATCGAGCCTGAACGCGTCAAGCAACTGCAAACCAATGAACAGGAACAGCTGATAGCAAGGGCACGCTACATACTCAACCAGCAGAAACTTTATCAGGAGCAGGCAAATCTCGAAGCACCCACCCTCGGACAACGCTGGGAACATAAACGCAACGTCAAGGAAGCACAAGCGCTTGCTGAGGATCTTCTGGAACACGGGCAACAGGCGTTAGACCAGAATCAGATGGCACTGGCAAAAACCTGCCTGCAACTCTCACAGCAGCTAAATGCAACACCGGAAGTTGATGCCATGCTTGCAGATATTCATGCTACCGAGGACGCGCACAAGCAGGTTGCCTTTCAGGAAACCAAACTGGCGAAGAAAAAAGCCAGCATCAAGAAAGCAAAAAGCAGAAAAAAGGAACAGCTGGATGACAGGAAAAAGACTGCGATACTGCTTGCCGAGGCACAACAGGCGCTCGACAGGGATGACTTGCAGGTCGCTCGCGCAACCGTCATGCAAATACCTTCTTCTGCAATCACCGACAGCGAGGTAGTTGCATTCCGGAAAGAACTCGACCAGGCAATTGATGTGCGCGTAAAGAAACTGATGGCCAACGGTGACGCTCAATACCGCGCCGATAATGTACTGCAGGCAGTAAGAACATGGACCGAAGCACTGTCACTGGCACCCGACAATCGCTATCTGCGCGACCGCGTCGAGCGTGCCAACAAGGTACTTTCCCGACTGCAACAGCTGAAACGACAGCAACGCAAGCTACCGCCCCATTCACTCTCCGTAACCGTACAACCGACACGGATAAGGGCGGTCAGGTCTTCTCCTCAACCCTGATACTATCGACCTTCTGATAGCCACGTGGCAGTTTGCGGCCACGCCGACCACGCTCACCTTCAAACTCGTCAACCTCGGCGGCCTTCATGGTCTTGTGTTTCTTGCCTGCAAACACCGTCAGTTTCTCACCGTCCTGTATACAACGGATAGCGGCAACGTATTCTTCCCGGGTTTTCAGTCTGGCCGAGGGAATATTGATAATCTTGTTGCCCTTGCCACGTGACATTTGTGGCAACTCGGCCAGCGGTATCACCAGCATATAGCCTTCTGTTGAAACTGCGACTATCCAGTCATCATCCTGGCTGCGTACCGGCACAGGTGGCAACACGCCCGCCCCCCTGGGCACGGACAAGGTAGACTTTCCAGCCTTGTTACGGGTGAACATATCACTCAGCTTGATAGTAAAACCATAGCCGGAATCACTGGCCAGCAGAAAAAGTTGCTCCGGATCGCCCGCCATCACGCCCACAAAGCGCGCACCGTCAGCAGGTTTAAGTCGACCACTCAGCGGTTCACCCTGCCCCCTCGCAGTCGGCAGGGAGTGTGTCGGCAAGGCATAGGTCTTGCCGGTGGAATCAATAAATACAGTCAGCTGATTACTGCGACCCCGTGCAGCCATCGCAAATTCATCGCCGGACTTGTAGGTCATTTCAGCCGGATCAATCTCGTGACCCTTCGCCACCCTGACCCAGCCATTTTTTGACAGCACGACAGTAACGGCTTCACTCGGGATCAAAGCCGTCTCATCCAGCACCTGTGCCGGCGCACGATCAATCAACTGCGAACGTCGTGCATCACCGTATTTTTTTGCGTCTTCCTGAATTTCTTTCTTGATCAAAGTTTTCATGCGTTGTTTCGATGACAGCGTCTGTTTCAAGCCATCACGCTCCCTGGCAAGCTCCTGTTGCTCGCCCTTGATCTTCATTTCCTCAAGACGTGCCAGCTGCCGCAGGCGGGTATCAAGAATGTAATCGGCCTGCTCTTCAGACAGATCAAAGCGCTTGATCAGAACCGGCCTGGGCTTGTCCTCCGTGCGTACGATACGGATGACTTCATCGAGATTAAGGAAGGCAATCAGCAAACCATCGAGCAAATGCAGGCGGCGATTGACCTTGTCAAGACGGTACTGCAGGCGCAGGCGTACTGTCTCCAGCCTGAACTCAAGCCATTCCTTCAGAATGCCTCGCAAGTCCTTGATTCTAGGCTTCCCATCCAGCCCAATCATGTTTAGGTTGATCCGCGCAGTACGCTCCAGACCGGTACTGGCGAACAGGTGCAGCATCAGCGCATCGGTATCCACCCGGTTGGAGCGTGGCACAATCACCAGCCGTGTCGGGTTCTCGTGATCGGACTCATCACGCAAGTCTTCGACCATGGGCAGTTTCTTTGCCAGCATCTGCGCCGCAATCTGTTCCAGCACCTTGCCACCGGAGGTCTGGTAGGGCAGCGCCGTGATTATTATTTCATCGTTTTCCTTCTCATAGCAGGCGCGCAGGCGCACGCTGCCATGGCCGGACTTGTAGGCCTCAATCAGCTCCGCCCGGGGCGTGATAATTTCTGCACCAGTAGGAAAATCCGGCCCGAGAATAATCTCGCACAGCTCATCAACAGTACTCTTTGGTTTGTCCAGCAACAGTATTGCTGCCTTCGCAACCTCGTCGAGGTTGTGTGGCGGGATGTCCGTTGCCATACCCACGGCAATACCGGCAGCGCCATTCAGCAACACATTTGGCAGACGTGCCGGTAACAACAGCGGTTCTTCCAGAGTGCCGTCAAAATTAGGCGCCCAGTCAACCGTGCCCTGTCCCAGTTCTGCCAACAACACTTCTGCGTACGGCGCGAGGCGCGCTTCGGTGTAACGCATCGCAGCAAAGGATTTAGGGTCATCGGAAGAACCCCAGTTACCCTGCCCGTCAATCAATGGATAGCGGCAGGTAAAGGATTGCGCCAGGTGCACCATGGCTTCATAGCAGGCAGAGTCGCCATGCGGGTGAAACTTGCCGAGCACGTCACCAACCGTACGCGCTGACTTCTTGTGCTTCGCCGCAGCCAGCAGACCCAGTTCCGACATCGCATAGACAATGCGCCGTTGCACCGGTTTCAGACCGTCGCCAATATGCGGCAACGCCCGGTCCAGAATGACATACATGGAATAGTCCAGGTAAGCCTTCTCGGTGAATGTTTTCAGAGGCAGCTGTTCGATGCCTTCGTAATCAATATCGATTGTTTCCATAAATAAATATCCGCATGAGATACAGGTCGGGCTACGCTAAATACCCAAACCTGTGATATTAGTGTTTATGTTTATGCCTCTGCCATATCACCACAGGTCTCCAGCCAGCTACGCCGGTCAGTGGCGCGCTTGCGTGCCAGCAGCATATCCATCACCTTGTGGGTGTCATCATCCGGGTCGATGGTCAGCTGAACCAGACGGCGGGTTTCCGGTGCAATGGTGGTCTCGCGTAACTGCATCGGATTCATCTCACCCAGCCCCTTAAAGCGCTGCACCATCACTTTGCCCTTGATCTTCTCAGCGACAATACGGTCAAGCACACCCTGCTTCTCGCTATCATCAAGGGCGTAGTAAACCTCCTTGCCGGCATCAATTCGATATAACGGCGGCATCGCCACATAGACATTGCCCGCCTCAACCAGCGAACAGAAATGCCGCAGGAACAACGCGCATAACAGCGTCGCAATATGGGCGCCGTCAGAATCGGCATCCGCGAGAATACAGATCTTGCCATAACGCAACTTGCGCAGGTCATTCAAGCCCGGCTCGACACCGATGGCAACAGAAATATCATGAACTTCCTGCGAGGCCAGCACCTCGGAGGAATCCACCTCCCAGGTATTCAGAATCTTGCCGCGCAACGGCATGATTGCCTGAAAGATGCGGTCACGCGCCTGCTTTGCAGAACCACCCGCCGAATCCCCCTCGACCAGGAACAGTTCACAGCGCTCACTGTCTGTAGAGGTACAGTCTGCCAGCTTGCCAGGCAAAGCCGGGCCCGTCGTTATTTTCTTGCGCACCACTTTCTTGCCGGCACGCTGGCGTGACTGCGCATTTTCAATGGCCAGCCAGGCAATCTTCTCGCCTATCTCGGTATGATGATTCAGCCACAGCCCGAAGGCATCCTTGACCACCCCGGCCACAAATGCCGCGCACTCGCGCGATGACAGACGTTCTTTTGTCTGACCGCTGAACTGCGGATCCACCAGTTTAACGGAAAGGATATAGCTGCAACGGTCCCAAACATCTTCCGGACTCAGCTTTACACCGCGTGGCAGCAGATTGCGAAACTCACAAAATTCGCGCACCGCCTCGGTGAGTCCCATGCGCAAACCGTTGACATGCGTACCACCCTGCACGGTAGGAATCAGGTTGACATAACTTTCAGCAACCGGCTCGCCACCTTCCGGCAACCACACCAGCGCCCACTCGGCGGTCTCACTGCCACCCTGCATGCGCCCGTCAAACGGCTCATCCGGCAGGATCGGCGTATCACCCAGCTCACCGGCAAGATAGTCACGCAGACCATCGGTAAAACACCACTCAAGTTGCTCAGCTCCGGCCTCGTCCTGAAAGGTCACATTCAGCCCCGGACACAGTACTGCCTTGGCACGCAGCACATGCTTCAGCCGCGGCAGTGAATATTTGGCTGAGTCAAAATATTTCGGGTCCGGCCAGAAACGCAGCGTGGTACCGGTATTCTGTTTGCCCACCTTGCCGACTTCCTCCAGCGAGGATGCTTTTTCACCATCGGCAAAAGACATGTTGTATTCCTTGCCGCCGCGCCGCACCCACACCTCGAGATGTTTCGACAATGCGTTCACCACCGATACGCCAACACCATGCAGACCACCTGAAAACCGGTAGTTCTTGGCTGAAAACTTGCCGCCGGCATGTAACCGCGTCAGCACTACCTCAACACCGGGCACACCTTCTTCCGGATGCAGATCAACCGGCATGCCCCGGCCATTATCACGAACTTCCAGCGAACCATCCTTGTAGACCTTTACATCGAGGCGGGTCGCATGGCCGGCAATCGCCTCATCGACACTGTTATCGATAACTTCCTGGGCAAGATGGTTGGGACGTGTCGTGTCCGTGTACATACCCGGTCGCTTGCGCACCGGGTCCAGTCCACTCAGCACCTCAATGGCAGTTGCGTCGTATGCAGTACTCATGAAAAAAGTTTACTCATGTACATTTCAGAAAAGGGTTCCTTACATTTGTTCGTTCCAGTCCTGCTGGAATCGATCAAGTATTTGTGCAGCCGACTGATCAAGCCGGATCGGATCACAGATGTATTTGTCATAAAAGACCATTCGGTAGCGGTTTGCACCCTTGCCTCGCAGCGCTCTCCAGGGTGAGTCAGGAATTGGTTGCCAGCTGTTATCGACACCATAGGCATAGCGACGGAACATTTTCTCGCCGCAATGCAGACCTTCATTGGAAACATTCCAGACACCCGTTGAAGACACCAGGATAACGGTATAACGCACCACGCCATCATCACGTTTGACGAGTGAAGGTTTGTCGAGATAAACCGTAAACTGCAATCCCCCGGTATCGACATCCACCTTCAGCAGGTTGCCCTTCTCGGGATAGGGCGGCAACTCGCCTTGCTGCTCCTGCCAGCTTTCTTCTTCCCCCTCAATATACTGGTTGGCCCAGCCAAGCGGTTCATCTTCGACCGCTAACGCCGCTAGCGGCGTTGCCAGCAGCAGCCACAAGGCCTTTGCAATGCGTCTGCCGAGAGGATTTTCCGGATACTTGGCTGCTTTCATTGGGTGCGCAGTTTAGCGCGCCGTTGGTGGCAATGCGACCCGCATGCGTACAGATCGGAAAACTGTAAAAACACACAGGCCCGGGCCGCCGCTGAAAACAACACCGGCGCCGCCGCTTTTTGTTTAACAGGCAGAATGAAGTCAGTGATTTAGCTATAAATCAGTCAAGATCTGCCAGCAGGGCTTCACGCACTTCGGCGGCAACCGGCTCAAGATCAAACGCATACCGCCTGTGATCGATACCTACACCCAGAGAGGCACCCTGCTTCAGCTCCGTGACCATTTTCCCGGTCAATTCAAAACGCAGGAAATGTACAGCTGAGGTCTTTTCTTCGGTATCACGCTCCATATCCTCGTCGGCTATGGCAAATACCCGCTCATTGCTGCCAATCCGCACCCAGACCCGGTCTTCAATGCCCATCAGCTGTGCCAGCAAGTCGCGTCGCTTGTCCACATCAGGCTCTTCAATCATGAAGGTCGCCTTCCAGTTAAGGCCATCCGGTATCAACGGGTTGTAGGCACCCAGCTCTTCCTCGATACCGCTGGCCTCGAAAATCCGCTCAACACGCAGCATTTCCTGAATCTGGTACTGCATGGTCATACGGTCTTCAAAATACAGGGTCGCTACAGGTCCAACGTGAACCTTGCGGTGTTTCTTGTGTGCCAGCACCTGGGCACGAAAGTGCAGGCGTTTCTCTGCGTATTGCTCGAGACTGTAAAGATCATCACGTGTCAGTTTTTGCATAATATTCCTGCTCGTCAGGGTAATCGTATCCAGGTAATCACAACCGCCATCATAGCCCGTAGGCCATCCGCAACAAGCTCAATGGATGCTCCGGCGCCTTGCCGTTATCAAGCCCGTTTTCGATCTGGTGGCCTGCCATCGGGCAATCACTGCTGTAATGACTGGCACCGGCACGAATCACATTACTGACAACCGGGCGACAGATTTTCATGGAGATCTCATGACACTCGCTTTTAACAGCATAGGTGCCATTATGACCGGAACAGCGCTCAATCGGTTCGACCGTGGTTTCCGGTACCAGTTGCAACAGATCCCGGGTCTTCATACCGATATTCTGCACCCGCAGGTGACAGGCTACGTGGTAAGAAACAGAACCCAGTGATTGCTTGAAGTCGGTTTTCAGATGTCCGTGCTTGTGACGCAACATCAGGTATTCAAACGGATCGAAAATCGCATCACGCACCCTGGCGACATCGGCGTCATCCGGAAACATCAATGGCAACTCCTGTTTGAACATCAGCACGCAGGAAGGTATCGGCGCGACGATATCCCAGCCGGCATCGACCAGCTTTACCAGCTCGGGGATGTTTGCATCCCGTGCCGCCCTGACGGCATCCAGGTCGCCCAGTTCCAGCTTCGGCATGCCACAACACTGTTCCCGGGGAGCCAGCGTCAGTGGAATTTCATTGTGGCGAAAAACCGCGGCCAGATCCTCACCAATCCCGGGTTCGTTGTAGTTGCAGTAACAGGTCGCAAACAAGGCAACCTTGCCACGGGTTGGGCCGGCAGCCACTACTGCGCCCGTTTCGCCGGCCTGCTTGCCGAGGCGCTTGCGCAACGTGCTGGAATGATATTCCGGCAAAATAGCATCGGGATGTACACCCAGCACCTTGTCCAGCAACTTGCGGCCGACGCCGGTTTTGTTGCTGGCGTTCACTATCTGCGCCACAACCGGAATACCGGCGAGCTTGCCGATGTTATCCGTCGAAGTCAGGATGCGGTCGCGGGCCTTCACTTCTCCCTTTTTGAACTTCACCGCCTTGGCACGCAACATCAGGTGCGGAAAGTCAACATTCCATTCATGTGGCGGCACATAGGGACACTTGCTCATGTAACACATGTCGCACAGGTAACAGTGGTCGACGACATCCCAGTAGACTTCTTTCGGGACGGAATCAACCTCCATGCTTTCCGACTCATCAACGGCGTCGAAAAGCGTCGGAAAAGCGTTACAGAGGGAAAAACACCTGCGGCAGCCGTGGCAGATGTCGAATACCCGTTCAAGCTCGGTATCGAGTGCCTGCTGGTCATAGAAATGAGCGCTCTGCCAGTCGAGCGGATGTCGAGTGGGCGCGTCGAGGCTGCCTTCGCGTTTGTCGCCGGATGTACTCATCGCTGGAAATCGAAAAAGCCGGGACGCTAGCTAACAGGATACGACCCGGCTTCTTCAAAAACGCTT
>CAJQPV010000139.1 GCA_905480305.1 uncultured Gammaproteobacteria bacterium
CGCCTGTAACTGCTCACCGATGAGCGATATAACCACCGGTTTCGGCACATCATGGTCAAGCGCTTGTTCGATGGGCGGGAAAGTCCCCTTGAGCTTGAACTCCCGACCTTCAAGAATACCGTTTGCCCGCAGGTGCACCGGTCCAGCATCATTTACATCATCGAAATCCAGCTCAGACAAGGCAAAACGGTGCAAGCTACCCGGAGCGATTTCCTGGTATTCAATGACGAGATTTTTGAATTGCGCTCTTTCAACAAGCACCGGAGGAAAAGTAAAGTTTTTCCAGTCGAATGAGTCCGTTTCTGACTCATGAACATTCATGAAGAAATCATTCACCGCAAGGTCGCGTACCCGGAGGGTGCCAAATATTGCATCGCGCAGACGAATATCGCTTTTCAGAGTATCCGCGGAGAGAAAATAACTGCCATCATGCGCCTTCAGTTGAACCTTGCCGGCAGACAGCGCCAATCCGTCGGAAACATGTACCCTTAACGGCCCCCCTATCTCCAGTTCAGCATCGAGGAATGTCGCGGCAGCCCATGAAAAAACAGGCTTGTAGTCTTCGCCATCGAGAAAGATCAGGGCACCAATCAGGAGCAGTAGTCCGCCGAGCAGAAGGGTCACCAGGATAATCCACAGGCGCCGCAGCCAGCCCCCAAGAAAAGATGAAAAAGGTTTTATATTATTCAACTAGTTAGCGTCCTTTGTTGAGTTATTTTCAGGTTACTGTGGGAGCTCTCTCCGCCGCAGCAGATTGTATATAAAATCCAGCCAAACAGATAGAAACAAGCCCGCCAATTATTAGCGGGCACATCTTTGGAGCAAGCCCGTGGCACATGAGACACTAGCGCCTGATGACTCGATATTCACCCTGACGATATAAAGATGGTTCGACAACTGCGCCTGGCCCTGATGATTGCTATTGCTGCCTGCTCCGGGCGCGGCATAGCGGCTGATGCAGAATACCAGACCCACGAAAAACCGGTCCCCGGTTCGGTGCTGGAGGAACAGGGCAGTCTTGAGCCGGCACTGGGGACAGGGACATCAGGGTACTGGCTGCTACCACGCGTCAATGAACTGAAGGAATTGTACTGGGACAAGGCAAGCCTGACACTAAAACCGCGCAGCTATTACCTGAACAAACAACGCGACGGCACCTCGGACCGTGTTGCCTGGGCTGCGGGTGGCTCGCTTGAATACAAAACCGCTCTTTATAAAGATACCTTTTCAACCGGCGCGACCGTTTACACCTCGCAAAAACTCTATGGCCCACGTGACAAGGATGGCACCCGCCTGTTACGTGACGGACAAAAAGAAATCACCGTACTGGGTGAGGCCTATCTGGATATCAGGCTGAATAAAACCATAAACGCGCGGCTTTATCGCCAGGGCCTGAACCTGCCCTACCTCAGCAAAAATGATACCCGCATGATCCCGAATACCTTTGAGGCCTACAACATAACCGGCAAACGATACGGAGACAGGTTCAGTTATGGCATAGGGCATGTAACAAAAATGAAAAAACTTGACTCATCCAGCTTCAAGTACATGTCAGATATTGCCGGTGCAAATGACACAAAAAAGGGATTGAGCGTTGTCGGTGCACGTTACTCGCTTAACAAGACACTCAACGGCGGCATGGTAAATCACTATGCATGGGACGTCATGAATACTTTCTACATTGAGAGTAACAGTGCCTGGGACCTGAAAAACGACATCGCCCTGCGCATATCCGGACAATACACACGACAGCAAAGTATCGGTGACGAACTGATTGGTGACTTTAACACGTCTGTTTACGGTCTAAAGCTCGGCGCCAGTTACAAAAGTGCCATCCTCAGTCTTGCCTACACCTCGACGGATGACGATCACAGCATACTGTCGCCCTTCGGCGGCTACCCCGGCTACGCCTCAATCATTATCAAGGATTTTGACCGTGCCGGTGAAGATGCCTGGCTGGTTGGACTTTCATACAATGCTGCAGAAATCGGACTGGACGGCTTGTCGGTATTCGCCAACTACGTGGATGGAGACACCCCCGACTCCGGTCGAAACGCCTCGCCGGACCAGCAGGAACTGGATATTACCGCGGACTATTATTTCCCGAAAACCGTTGCGGATGGTCTTTGGTTGCGCACACGTATGGCCTTGTTAAACCAGCAAGGGCCGGATGCCACCGACCAGCAGGACTATCGCATCATCCTCAACTACACCCTGCCACTGCACTGAGGCTGCTATCTGCCTGAATACTCTTCGATACGCCGCGACAAACGCGCAATCTGCGCCCAGTCATGCATAACAATATCCTGTGCATGCGAGAGATTATTGCGTAGTGATTCAAGACTCTTGATGACGCGCTTGGCAGTGCGCCTGGAATCAAAACCCATTGCCTCCAGCATCTGCGGTTGCTCAATGGCAACCCGCGCCTTGTCTGACAATTGCAGGCAGTCGATCAGTGAACAGTGCTGATTTCTGCGCAAACGCTCCTGCTGCATGCTTTTTGCCTTTTCAAGACGATCTTCCGACACCGCGGACTGCCATGAGTCATCCGGAAAGTTTGATTGAATCATCTGTGCGACACGCATTTCGATCATGGTAACCAGGCCGAACAACCACATGCGTACCATCGGCTTGTTGATATCATCCCGGCAGATAACACCCACCACCTCTCCCAGCAGGCTGATAAAACAGTAGTCATGGCGTGTTAAAACATGAACCACATCAGACAGCGTGGAATCACCGGTAATTACCTGGTCAATAGTAAAGTGGCGCATGCTCCCTGAGCAATCATCACCGTCAAGATCAACGAAGCGTACATAGCCTTGCACCGTACCACTGATACGGATACTGGCAACGTCCTGCTGCTTCCGCTGCATTACCTTCCTGACTGTGTCGCAGTCACTGTCGAGGTCAAACGAATAGAGTGACTCGGCAATGTCTCGCGCCGTAAACAACTCCATGAACATGCGTCTGAATTTCGGACCCGTGACTCCCGGAAACTGTTCAGCAAGACTTTCCGGGGACAGCGCATGAATCTGCGAAACATCGGTTAGCCCGAGTTTCTCAACACTGGTTGCATGGATTTTTTCGGCGCGCTTGTAGAGCTGCTCATTGCCACCCTGCAGCACATCCAGCAGGCTGTTCATTTCAGCGAGGTAGACCTGTGCAAAGCGCGGGTCATGGCGGGTGATATCCTTGCAGTTATCGATCAGATCGGCCAATTTAACCGTCTTGGCACGCTTTGATGCCTGCGCCAGGTGCATGCGGTCAATTTGCTTGCGCTGCACCCGGTTGCCATCACCCGGCTTGCTGACATCCGTCAACTCCTCGACAATTTCGGCAACCTGCACACCGAATTCCGCTTCCACATCTTCC
The DNA here is from genome assembly GCA_905480305.1 of uncultured Gammaproteobacteria bacterium. Taxonomy (GTDB): domain Bacteria; phylum Pseudomonadota; class Gammaproteobacteria; order UBA9214; family UBA9214; genus UBA9214. Next base: position 3,376 of record CAJQPV010000139.1, read on the forward strand.
AGTGTTGCCTGGGTATCCTCAACGGTATCGTGCAACCAGGCGGCGGCCAGCATCTCCTCGTCATCTGTAACCGATGCGACCAGTTTTGCAACGGCACTCAAATGAACATGATAGGGTTCATTATTGTATTTGCGCCGATGATTAATCCGCTGGTGCGCTTCCGTCGCATAAACACGCGCACGATCCACAAGATCACTCATTACATATCCGCCTGTTATCGAAACACCTCATATTGTGCCCGTAAGCGGCCTGATCTTCCAGACAGGCAAAAAACCGAACACTTCGACCTGATCGCAATAAAACGGTTACACTTGGCTGACCATAATATATTAGTGCTATTATTTCGCCCGCACTGACTTAACCACCGGGAAACGTATGTGTCACTTGAGTATGTCGGGAAGCCAACGGCTGAATCAACCAGCATTATCGCCAAAACCGGTGACGCAGTTACCCGCCCAGGGCTACCCAAGACAGCCTGACATCAGCTTTTGCTCGCGATAACAT
>CAJQPV010000140.1 GCA_905480305.1 uncultured Gammaproteobacteria bacterium
CTGCCTCGGCAAATGGATAGACCTGAGCCGGGACGACCTGGCGCTGGTCGCCAGCCTCGCCAATGTCGCCATCCTGATGCAACGCGTGCTGGAACTGGATGATGAATTCTATTATGGCGGCGCACATCTTTTCTTCGGCGCTTACTATGGTGGACGCTCACCCATGCTCGGCGGCGACTTTGAACGTGCTGAAGCGGAATTCCAGCGTGCCGCTGAAATCAATGACAACAAGCTGCTGATCGTCAATTTACTGCGGGCCGAATTCCTGGACCGTCAGCGACTTGACCAGCAGGCATTCCATCAGCACCTGACAGCCATACTTGATGCCCCGGAGGATCTGTATCCTGAAATGGCGCTGGTAAACGGCATTGCCAAGCAAAGAGCAGCCCTGCTGCTTGATCTTGAAGGGGAATGGTTTTGACAAAAAAATACCCGCTGCTGTTATGCCGGTTGTTCTCTGTCTTGCTGCTAGGCACCGCTGTACTGACGAGCACAGCAACACAGGCTGAAAAAATTCATGTCCTCAAGTTTGCCACGCTCGCGCCGGCCGGGACGACCTGGGTACGCCTGCTGCACGACTGGGCCAATGAGGTCAGAAAAGAAAGCCGCGGACGCCTGGTTTTCAAGATTTACCCCGGCGGCGTACAGGGTGACGAGCCGGAAGTCCTGAAAAAGATTCGCTTCGGACAATTGCAAGGAGGCGCTTTCACCGGCTACGGCATCGGTCAGATCTACTCGCCTGCACGGGTACTGGAGCTGCCTTTTCTATTTGATAATATTGAGGAAATCGATTACGTCCGCAAGCGTTTCATGCCTGAAATCGAACAGGGTTACCGTGACAACGGCTATGAACTGCTCGGCTGGATGGAAGTCGGCTTCGTCTATTTCTTTTCCAAAGCACCGATTGACTCGCTTGATGACCTGAACGAACGCCGCATCTGGAACTGGCAGGGCGACCCCCTCGGCCAGGCCTTCTTCGAAGCCAGCGGTCTGTCTCCGGTGCCGCTGTCCATTATTGATGTTTACACCAGCCTCTCGACCGGGCTGATCGATACGGTCTACGCACCACCCCTGGGTGCCATTGCCATGCAGTGGTTCACCAAGACGCAGTACATTACCAACGTACCCATGGCAAACGGCATCGGCTCTCTTGTTGTCTCCCGCCGCTTCTTCCAGAACCTGCCCCAGGATCTGCAGAAAATCCTCAAGCGCAGCGGTGCTATCACCGGTGAAATTCTTGTGGCAGCTACCCGCAAGGACAACATCGACAGCCTGCAAACCCTGCAGGACCGCGGCATGATCATGGTTGAGGCCACCGAAAGCCTTGAAAACGAAGCCCTGCAGAAAATTCGTATCCGTGCAGGTGAAAGTCTCATGAAAAATGGCTACATTCCGGAGGCAACCATAAACAGGGTCAATCAATGGTTGCAGGATTTCCGCGACGAACAGGCTGCAGAAGCCCCAAATGCTGCTGAATGAGCCACAACTGGTTAGAAATTTTCGCCATGCACTGATACGCATGGAAGCTTTCATGGCCGGCGCATCCCTGCTGCTGTTGCTGGGCCTGGTGTTTGGACAGGTACTGGCTCGCAACTTTTTCCATAGCGGCATTCCGAATGCGGAACTCCTGTCCCGTTACATGGTGCTGTATGTCGCTTTTTTCGGTGCCGTGCTGGCGGTAGAAAGCAGCAAACATATCCGCATTGATGTTGTTGCTGCCTGCATGAAGCCGGAAAACATCAGGCGGCTGCAACCACCGCTGTACCTGATTTCGTCAATCCTTTGCGGCATCATGACCTGGGCTGCGATCCGCTTCTGGCATGACGACTGGCAATATGCAGCAGAACACGAACGCTGGGGTTCCATCCTGGCATTAATCACCCCCTTCGGTTTTTTCCTGCTGTCGTTGCATTTCCTGCTGGGTGCGTTGTTTTCACCGGCAAGATCTGACTCACCATCATGACCCTGCTGCTTGTCGGCCTGCTGATTCTGCTTGCACTGCTTGGCCTGCCGTTATTTATTGCTCTTGCCGGTGGCAGTCTGCTTGCTACCTACAACGCCGGGCTGGACCCGGCACTGCTTGCCGTCGAACTTAACCGGCTGGCATCATCTCCCCATCTTGCAGCCATCCCCCTGTTCACCTTTGCCGGCGTAATCCTCGCGGCCGGTGGCGCACCGCAGCGCATGATCCAGCTGTTCAACGCCTCGGTTGGCTGGCTGCCGGGCGGCATGGCCGGTGTAGCCATTGCTTCCTGCGCTTTCTTTACTGCTTTCTCGGGCGCTTCCGGCGTTACCATCCTGGCACTCGGCGGACTGATGTTTCCGATGTTATTGCATGCCGGCTACAAGGAACGTTTTACCCTGGGTCTGCTGACCACATCCGGATCACTGGGTCTGCTGTTTGCACCCAGCCTGGCAATCCTGCTGTATGGCATTGTTGCCGGTGTCAGCATCGACCAGCTGTTCCTTGCGGGAATCGTACCGGGTTTCCTTTTGATGCTGATGCTTGGTCTCTATGCCCTGTACATCGGCAGAAAAGCAGACATCCCGCGACACGAATTTTCTGTTGCTGCACTGGGCACTGCATTCAGGGAAGGCATCTGGGACATTTTTCTGCCCATAGGCATACTCACGGGCATCTTTGGCGGCTATGTAACCATCACAGAGGCTTCGGCATGCACGGCTATCTATGTACTGTTGCTGGAAGGCGTCATCCACAGGGAGATACACCTGGTTAAACACCTGCCATCACTGCTCAGGGACACGGCGGTTCTGGTTGGCAGCATTCTCATCATCCTGAGTGTTGCCATGGGTCTGACCAATCTGCTGATTGACGCACAGGTGCCGATGAAAATACTGGAATGGATGAGTATTCATGTCGACAGCCAGCTGCAGTTCCTGCTGTTACTGAATGCATTCCTGCTGATTGTCGGCTGCATGATGGACATCTTTTCCGCCATCGTTGTGGTCGCACCGCTTATAATACCGATCGCGGAAAGTTATGGCGTCAACTCCATTCATCTCGGTATCATTTTTCTTGCAAACCTGGAACTCGGTTACAGTACTCCACCGGTCGGCATCAATCTGTTTATCGCCAGCCAGCGTTTTGGTCGCCCGGTTTTATCACTGTTTCGCGCCGCCATTCCGTTCCTGGTACTGATGGTTATCTGGCTTGGATTGATCACCTATGTGCCGTATTTTTCACTATGGTGGGAACAGTAGTTACTGCTGCACGCGCGCTATTCCGGATTCAACCGCCGCACTGACCCGGTCTTCAAGTTGCTGCAGCAACACGGTCGCATCACTGCCCTTGCCAACATGCGTTGGGCTTACAAAGACAACGTGTGTCATGTCATTGTGCCGGTACAGCGTAATATGCAACGGACAAAGTGCCAGTAATTGCGGATCAGCATTGCTGACCTGGTTTGCGTACCAGCCGCTGCAGAACACCATGGAGCGAATCCCCTGCAGATTATTACGGTTGTAATCCTCACCCCAGCGCTCTGCAAAGGCGGCCAGGTTTTTCCCGATATTCGGCTCGAATACCACGAATAATTTATTTTCTTCCAGTGACTTATGAATAGATTCGTAAGCCGTTTCCAGGTCCTGCTGAAGTACCCAGTGACGTATACCCGCTAACTCGGCCTGGCAAATATTAAAAAACACTCCCAGCAGCAGTAATACGGCTACTTTCTTCATGGTTTCGACCCTCGTGGTGTTATACCTTTGTCATGATACCCATAACTGGCATCAGGTACTGCAATGAAAAGACTCTCCGGACTTGCCGGCATCGCCGCACTGCTGTTGCTTGCCATAGGGCTCGGCGCCTGTTCTGACAGCAAGCCACAGCTGCCACTGTTGTCAGCCGATGCCGTCATACTGGCATTCGGAGACAGCCTGACATTTGGTACCGGTGCCAATAGCGAACACAGCTATCCTGCCGAGCTGGCCCGGCTGACCGGCCTTACTGTGATCAATGCAGGGATACCCGGTGAAGTGACTGCGCAAGGAGTGCGTCGACTGCCCGCCTTGCTTGACCGCTATAAACCGCAGCTGTTGCTTTTATGTCATGGTGGCAATGACCTGTTACGAAAAACCGGCACCGCCGTGACCCGCGACAATATAGAAAAAATGATTACCGCAGCTGATCAGCGCAATATACCGACACTGCTGATCGGCGTTCCGCAGCCGGCCCTGATGTTCCTGGAGGCAGCCCCGATATACAACGAGATAGCCGAGCAACATGGACTTGTGTACGAGGGCGAGATACTCCCGGAAGTGGAAGCTGACAATAAACTGAAATCAGACCGGATTCACCCGAATGCAGCGGGTTATCGGCGTATGGCAGATGCTATCAGCGAGCTGCTCAGGCAAAGTGGCGCGCTCTAGCGGGCCGCTAATCAGCGCAGGCTCTTTTTTACTTGCGCTACATTATTGCGCAAGTACACCGGTACCGCTGCTGCAGGTTCTGTCATCACACCCAGACGGTAATCAATGACAGCCAACCGGGCCACATCGCCGGCGCGCGGTTCAAAATCCGGCAGCACACGAACCACCCGCTCAGCGGTTTGCTGCATCAGACTGTCGCCATGGGCTTCCCAGCCACTGCCGACACCGAGCCAGTCACCACTGCCCGGGCAGCTGATATCAACCGGCAGACACACAACTTCGGCTTCTTGCAGTACCACAGCACCGTTATCCGCCGCCGTAAAACAACCCCAGTAGACTTCATCCTTGCGCGCATCCAGTGCCGCCATAAGCTGCGTTGCGTCGGCCATATGCATGCCGCCCAGCGCCAGTGCCGCCAGCGTGGAAACCGGCACAAC
>CAJQPV010000141.1 GCA_905480305.1 uncultured Gammaproteobacteria bacterium
ATGCCGACAGGCAACCTGGATCAATATATCCATGCTGCCTTTAAAATTCCGGTATTGAGCGCCACTGAAGAGCGCTCCCTGGCGCTGCGCTTGCAAAGTGAAGGTGATCTGGATGCCGCGAGAGAGCTGGTGATGTCACACCTGCGCTTCGTGGTGCGCATCGCGCGCGGTTACAGCGGCTACGGACTGGCACTGGGTGATCTGGTCCAGGAAGGCAACATCGGCCTGATGAAGGCTGTGAAACGTTTTGACCCGGACGCAGGTGTGCGCCTGGTGTCCTATGCCGTCCACTGGGTCCGTGCCGAGATACATGAGTTTGTGCTGCGCAACTGGCGCATCGTAAAGGTCGCCACCACCAAGTCACAGCGTAAACTGTTCTTCAACCTGCGCAGTAAAAAGAAACGCCTCGGCTGGCTGAACCAGGAGGAAGTGAACAACGTTGCTGAAGACCTTGGCGTCAAGCCGGAAGTCGTCATGGAAATGGAATCGCGTCTCAGCGGTCAGGATATCGGTTTTGATTTAACCGCTGCCGATGACGATGAGGATTCACATCACTTCGCACCGGCTGCTTACCTGACAGACGATTCCAATGATCCGGCACTGGTCGTTGAACAGTCAGACTGGAGCAGCGAAGCGACCGGAAATCTGTCGAGCGCCATGGAACAACTTGATGAGCGCAGCCGTACCATCCTCCAGGAACGCTGGCTGACAGAGGACAAGAGCACCTTGCATGAGCTTGCTGCCCGTTACGATGTCTCCGCCGAGCGCATCAGGCAGCTGGAGAAAAATGCAATCGGCAAGCTGAAGAAATCGATGCTTGCCTGAGCCAGGGGCTCCTCAGTTGAGACAAAACGGCCCTGCGGGGCCGTTTTTTTGCGCATATAAATACAGCTTGCGCACTGGCCGTTTTCAGATATTCCAGCCAGCAGGGTAATCACTTCGTAACTGAATAGCGCTAAAGTACAGCCATCCATGAACAGGCTCTACCCGCACAGAAAAATCCCCATCGGCATCAGCAGTTGCCTGCTGGGCGAGCAAGTCCGTTATGACGGTGGCCACCGGCATAATTCACTGATCACGACACAACTGTCCGGGATATTTGAGTTCCGCCCCCTTTGTCCGGAAGTCGCCATCGGGCTGGGTGTACCGCGACAGCCTATCCAGCTGGTACATACAGCACAGGGTATTCGCGTCAGGGGGGTGCATAAGCCGGAGCTTGATGTAACCCGCAAGCTGCAAGCGTATGGCCAACAGGTTGCCACCCGGTACACCGACATCTGCGGCTATATCTTCAAGGCGCACTCACCCAGTTGTGGTACTCGTGGTGTCGCGACCTGGACGGAACAGGGTAATGGGGATGGAACGAACGGAATCGGCGCCTATGCTGCTGCACTGATTAGCGCAATTCCCGGTTTACCCACAATCGATGAAGCAGCTTTACAGGACCCGGCACAGCGTCAACATTTCATTACAGAAGTAACCGGCTGGTACCAGAAAAACCATGCCGGAAAACCCGGCTAAGCGAAAGTATTTCCCCTGACTGCTGCCCCGCAACCATCACCATAAGGAAATGCGAGACGAACTAGAACTGGTACTTCACCCCAAGGTTCCAGTAAGTCGCATCGGAATCCACTGCAGTACCGTCAAGTTGCACGCCCCAGTGATCAGTGAACATCCAGCCAATCGCGCCACCCCATGAACCGCTGGTATCAGTCTCGTTCTCCCTGAAACCCGCGACCCTGACCGTGACATCGTTGTGTACCACACCAATCCTGACCTTGATATATGCCCGGTCACCGCCGCGCACCGCGAGATAGGCCGCCTGCGTGTCGATATCCCAGTCACCCCTGAAACCCTGAATCCTGACGTCGCCATCGGAAACCGTTGTCGTAAACTCGGCCTCCAGCGACACGGCAATAACATCCTTGCTGTAAACATCGTAGCCGGCAAGCACACCGGCATTGGTTGCATCATCGAAGCCGCTGACATTGGCATCCACTATGCCGGTGGAGGCGCCCAGGTAAAATCCGCCTGCAGTGGCCGACGCCGAATACATCACCAGCAGGGATAAAAAACTTGCGAGAATATATTTCATAACGGCTCTATGGTGATGGAAGATTTCGAAGAGTACGCAAAAACCGCCGCCGTAAACAGGCATGCCGGCCTGCGCACCCGGCCAGACGTATGCTAAATCAGGAATAGTACACTTAAAAGAGGGCGCTGCCGGACTGGCACTATCCATGCGTACGAGCTTACCGGGAAATCAGCTCAGCAATGGCAGGTAATGATCTATTAGCAGAATGGTAAACATCCACATCAGGTACCAGATGGAATAACCAAAGGTCTTCATGGCAATACTTTCATCATCACCCTTCATAAGCAAAATGGCGTAATAAAGAAAGCCGCCTCCCAACAGCAGCGCGCCAGCCAGGTAGAACAGGCCGCTCATTCTGAACACGAAGGGCAGCACACTCACTATTATCAGCATGAGCGTATAGAGCAGTATCTGCAGACGTGTAAACGGTACGCCATGCGTTACCGGCAACATGGGAATATCGACTTTCGCGTATTCATCGCGTCGATGAATCGCCAACGCCCAGAAATGTGGCGGCGTCCAGATGAAGATGATCAGGAACAACAACAGGGCATGCGGATCGACTGTGCCGGTCACTGCGGTCCAGCCAAGTACCGGCGGCGCTGCACCCGCTGCGCCACCGATGACAATATTCTGTGGCGTCGCCCGTTTCAAATACATGGTGTAGACAATGGCATAACCAACCAGCGACAGAAATGTCAGCACGGCGGTGAGGATGTTTATAAACACCACCAGGATTACCATAGACAGTGCACCCAGCAGAATAGCAAACACCATTGCCTGGGTGCTACTGATCTCGCCTTGCGGCAGGGGCCGGTTATTAGTACGCGACATCTTGGCATCTTCACGCGCATCCAGCACATGGTTGATTGCCGCCGCCGCACTGGCCGCCATACCAATACCGAGGTTGCCCAGCAACAGCACATCCCAGGGCACCATGCCGGGTGGTGATGTCGCCAGGAACATGCCGACCATGGCGGTAAACACGATCAGCGCGACGACCTTCAGCTTGCACAGACCCAGATAGCTTTTGATGAAATCCGTCATCGCAGTCACTAGCCGATCTTCGAGTATTTCAGCAGTTTCTTCAGGTCTTTCAGCATGCCGCCGGCATCCGCATCCGCCGGGTAGTACA
>CAJQPV010000142.1 GCA_905480305.1 uncultured Gammaproteobacteria bacterium
CCGAGACGGTGAAATCGCCGGCTACCTGGGGATCGACTATGACCTGCGTGAACTGCCCCATGTTGACAGACTGCATGAAGCAGAGCAGCGCTGGACGCAGGCCAAGGGAGATCCTTCAATACGCAGCAATGTGTTTAGCCAGAGTCGAGTGGAAAGCCTCCTGGACAGCCGTGTTGACGAGATCATCGCGCTGCTTGTAGAGCTCATGTCGTGCCATGGTGTTTTTCATGGGAAACTGCACTTCTCCAGCAGCCGCGCTACTATCTGGACTATTGATAACCCCTATAGTTATCGTATTCTCGACTTCGAAAGCCTGACCGACCCGGACATCTGCCTGGCCTACCCGCGCCGGGAATATCCCGAAATGGCAATGGTTCCGGTTGACAAGATCGCCCCGATTTTTGCCATACTGCGTGAACTGCGCTTTTCAGATGAAACCATTTACCTGCGAGCCGGATCTCTCAATCTATGTAACGGCATGGTGTCATTGAATTTCTCATGTGATGGATCGCACTACATGCCGTACGACGAGTTTCTGAACAAGGACCTGGAGTTCTGGTTCGGGCCGGGTAGCGGACAGACACGTACAGCCTCGATCGAGGTCGAGCTTGAACGTATCTGCGACCTGGGGTGTTTGAGAGTGAGCGAGATCCTTGCCGGAGTGAGCAGTGGCAAACTCGTGCCGGAACTTGCGGGCCTGAACGCGGCAGACAGTGAAGAAATACTACACCGATTGAAAAGTATCATGGCGATCTACGAAGCACGTGAAAACTGACAGCAACAGGCTGTCAGCTGGAAGGACGCCAGGATGAAGGCACGCGGCATTGAGCGTCTCCTTTGAGAAGAAGCGGGTGGGTTCATGGAAACTGACATCCGAACTGCCACCGAACCGAATTATCGAATCCGCAATTTGCTGCCCTGCGATACCCGGAATGTCATGTAAGGCGTGGGCGATGCCAGGCCGGACACACTATTTGGTTATTCAGTTTCTCTTTGTTTTTCGCGCTATTCGAAACTGACAGCTCCTGTGAAACGCCAGAGTCAGGATAGCAATCACCGCAACCAAATCTACCAGCAAGAAATATGAATAGGGTGACATGTCAGTCTGGTGATGGGCGGCTATATGAAGCGTATATATAAAGCTGCCAACAAGCACGAATTTCAAGAAACATGCGAAGGGGCATTTGCCGATGCGATGAAAAAAGTTCGCAAACATAACCGGCATTGCTCTTTCTCCCTGGTGCTCGTGCTTGTTCCTCATCCTGCTGATTGCCTTGTCCACTTCAATCGAGACAAAACTCGGAAGGAAACAGAGCAGGATCAATGGCCACCATTCGGTCGGAAACTCCGCCGTTTTGAACAATGCCGCCGCTTCGGGTACAACATTTGGGATGAACCGTATGGCGATACTGATAGTGATACCCCAAAGCAGCCACTTGTTTCCAAGCGGGTTGAAGGTGAAGGCTGAGTTGTGGACTGATCGTGCCGAGATGACGTAGCCGAAGTGAGCAAGCAGAATAGCCCAGAAGGCGGCTGTCTGCGCCTGGGTAAGCAGGAGTTCATTTACGATCTCACCGTTTACCACCGCTGGCGAACCAAAGTGGTAGTAAATCAGGAAACCGGGCGTGGCGATCGCCAGGCCCATAACGATGACCCGTCGTAGAAACAACTTGTCAATGATGTGAGTATTCCCTGCACGGGGAGGGGAGGAGAGCAGGCCCTTTTCCTTTTTTTCCATCATCAGCGGCATTGTTAGCAGCACCGAATCCAGTAGATTGATCCACAAAATCTGCACCGGCTCGAGGACAAAACGCGCGGAGAATACCGGAACGAATGTGGCCAGGAGAATTGCCCCCATGATCAGAAGGGCCTGGGCGGCGTTCGTCGGCAGGGTGTAGAGGATCGCTTTTTGCAGGTTGTTCCATGCGTGGCGGCCCTCTTCGACCGCAGCCACAATGGTGGAGAAATTGTCGTCGGCCAACACCATGTCGGATGCCTCTTTGGCCACTTCGGTGCCGCTTATGCCCATGGCGATGCCGATGTCGGCGGCCTTGAGTGCGGGGGCGTCGTTTACCCCGTCGCCGGTCATTGCCACTACGTGGCCGTTACCCTGCAGCGCCTTGGCAATGGCTTTCTTGTGCTCGGGCGCAACCCTGGCGAACACCGAGACATCTTCGACGATCCTGCCTAATTCCGTGTTGTCCATGTGCGACAACTCTGTGCCTGTGATTACGTTCCCGGCGGAGATGCCGAGTTGTTGCGCCACTGCTTGAGCGGTGTCGGGGTGGTCGCCGGTGATCATTACTGTGCGAATGCCGGCGCTCTTGCAAGTCTTCACTGCATCGATAGCCGATTGTTTGGGCGGATCGATCATGCCCTGAAGCCCGACAAAGGTCATGCCATGGAGATCGTCATGAAGCAGGTCCCCGGAATCGACGGGAGCTTGTTTGCAGGCGAAACCCAGCGTGCGCAGGGCGTCGCCGGCAAATGTCCTGGCATTGACCAGGGCTGCGTGTTTGTCGAATGGGCAGCTGTTTCCGTCCTGGTCGAGGCCGCTGGAACACATTTCCACCAGTACCTCCGGTGCACCCTTGACAAAGATGATGCGCTCTCCGTCTTTCTCGGTTAGTACTGCCATGTATTTCGTCGATGAATCGAAGGGAATCTCTTCAATACGATGATAGCCATCGGTTACCAGCCCCATCTTCGTTCCCGAAACCTTAAGTGCAGTCTCGGTGGGGTCACCGATGCCTCCGCCTTCGTCGGTCAGGTGGGCATTGTTGCAATAAAAACCCGCTTCCAGCAGCCGGATGAGGGCCGATTGTCCGGAGTGCTGGACTGCCTGACCATTTAGTTCAAAGTGCCCGTTGATATCGTTACCCGTGCCGGTCACCTGATATACCAGCCCCCCCGCACAGGCTCGAGTAACGGTCATCCGGTTCTCGGTAAGGGTTCCGGTCTTGTCAGAGCAGATAATCGAGGTGGCGCCCAGGGTCTCGGCGGCGGGGAGCTTGCGGATCAGCGCTTTTCTCCTCGCCATGATGACACCCGACAGGGCCAGGATCGAGGTAACCAGGGCGGGCAGCATTTCGGGAATGGCTGCTACCACCAGCGACACTGCACCGAGAAAGCTGTAAGCCATCTCGTAACCAAGATAGACGCCGTAGAGGAAATTAAAGGCGCCCACCAACAAAATGGCGATGATCAGTGTGTGCACGAACTCCTTCATTTTGCGTTGCAGTGGGGTCATGCCTGACTCGGCGGCCTTCACCATGTCGGCAATGCGTCCGAACACGGTGCTGCTGCCGGTCTCGACGACCACTGCCCTGGCCGCGCCCTGGGTGAGATAGGTCCCGGAAAAGCCCATGTTGATCTGATCACCGGGAACCAGGTCTTGTCCTTCAATTGCTTCCACCCGCTTCTTTACCGGAACTGATTCCCCGGTGAGGGAGGACTCGTCCACATGGATGTTGCTGGCCTCGAAGAAGCGTACATCAGCAGGAATCTTGTCTCCGCTATCCATTACCACGATATCGCCAGGAACCAGATCTCGCGCCGGGACCCGTCGCTGCTGGCCGTCCCGAATGACCTGGCACTCGGGAACCATCATATTACGCAGCGCATCCAGTGCGCCTTCGGCCTTGCCTTCCTGCACGAAGCCAAGTACGGCGTTCAATATGACGACGCTGAGGATTACGATGGTGTCGGGAAGCATGTGGTTCCCAAATGCGGTAAGCGTGCCAGTTACAACTGCGGTAACCAGCAGGATGATCACCATCGGATCGTAGAACTGCCGCAGGAAACGCACCCATGCGGGAGTTTTCTTGAACTGGATTTCATTGGGACCATGGGTTCGCAGGCGCTCAGCAGCGACCCTGCTATCCAGGCCCTTATGGCTGGTTTCCAGGCTCTGAAGGACTTCATTCGCCCGCATTTGATACCACGCGCTATTCATTTCCGTCTCCACGGAGATGTTCTCCTCTGCCTTTTCAGCAAGTCTGAGTTGCTCGACAAAATCACTCATGTCCAAGTTAATTAAGATATCACTGTATTATTATAGTCCAATATAACGATAGTGTTGAAATTCCCTTAAATTCCAGTGCGGTAAAATGTCGCACCTTTAAATAAAGCGGCTACAAATCAACAAGCCATAGAAGTCGTCTTTGGGGTTTTTTCTCTCGGTTAGAGAAAATTCTGGATTCAGTCTGATGGCCCGGTTCCGGGTGCAACCCCACCAGGGTTCTCTCACGGTGACGTCGGTCGAGCGGCTCGATCGGTCGCTTCCGGGGTGTCCGCAGCGGGGCACACTAAGGGATTATTTTGTCCAATTCTCTGGCCTTGGCGTTTTGCTGCTTCTTGTATTGCCGGATGTTTTTTTTTCAACCTTGAGCAGACTGTAAAAATCACGATCTCTTGAAATTATCAAGATTCTACCAACAGTGATTATTTAATATTCTGCTGGTAGCTCGAGCATACAATCAGGAATTGCACGGTGCGCGCTTGCCTGTGGGTATCAGGCTTACTTTATTTATGAATGCGGATTGTCGCTTGAATGGTAGGTGTCGCAAAGCCTCAAGCGAATAATTATAATAGGCATCGAAACTAACTATGTGAAAATTAGAGCAGGACGGATACACACAAACGATAGAAAGATGAAATATTTTATTTGCATATTAACTGCAGGGTTGGTCTCAACACAGCTGCATGCAGAAGACGCCAAATTGACCATGGCACTGGGCAGTTTTGATGTTGGCAAATCGGGGGCAGCCATGGGGCAGCTGGAGTATCGTTTCTCTACTGACTGGTCCGGTTTCAGACCGAAGCTTGGCCTCTTTTTTACGATAGATAGTGGAGCCTACCTTTATGCGGGTGTTGGGCATCCCTTTTCAATCAATGAAAAATGGTCATTAACCCCAAGCCTCTCTGCCGGTTACTATAATAATGGTGCTGATAGAGACCTGGGATATGACGTTGAGTTTTATAGCCAGCTGAGACTGGACTATAAGCTTGCAAGCAATGCACGGGTTGGTTTGGGTATCGGACATATATCGAACGCAGGTATTGGCGATAAGAACCCGGGCGCCGAGACTGCATACCTGAGTTATCGCTTTGATTTTTAATATTCAGGACAAGACGATCATATGAATGACAAGTCCAGGCTGATAGTCGAAGTACGCTAGCAGAACGGAATATCTGGATATCCCTGGTTGCCATTCAAATACTGATACCGAAGGTCCGGGTTTGAAGTGCAGCCTGCTGTTAGTAGCGACATCAAAGAGGGCTGAAGCTTGAAAGCGAAACAGATCCTTCTCACGTCAATCACCAGCGTTACTCAGGACAGTGATTACCGTACTCGCGTGATAGTCTACTCTAGCGATGCGTGAAGAAAGCTGCACGCTTGCGCAGGTCGGCAAGCTGTTTGCTCCCGGCACTGGAGGGGAGCAGAAAACGCTGTGCGATCATATAGGTGAGAAAGATCCGGGTACGCATTTCTGCCTCGTCTTCATCGAATCCCATTTCCAGAAAGAGGGACCTTACAAAAAGGGTGCGATGCCTGTCCACGCTGCGCACCAGCGGTGCGAGAGCCGGGTTCTGTTGTGCCCAGGCGCGTACGGGCATCTCGAAGCGATCCAGGCGTTTCGAGTGCACCAGCCGCATCAGTTCCAGTAGCCGTTCCTCGGCAGACCCGCCCAGGCCTGAAATCTCGGTGGTCACCGTCCGGGTAAAACGTTCATCCCAATATTCAATCAGTTGCCGGAAGAAGTCGTCGCGATTCGTGAAATGCCAGTAAAAGCTGCCTTTCGTGACGCCAAGCTGCCGCGCCAGCGACTCTACTGTCAATTGGCCAGCGCCATTCTTGCCTAATACTTCCAGGGCACGGGCAAGCCATTCCTCACGGCTGAGACGCGCCGGGACAGTACCGTTGCGAGCGGCATCCTCGCGGGCATTTCTACTTGTCATGATTACTCTCAATTGTGGTCGCCAGTCGTCT
>CAJQPV010000143.1 GCA_905480305.1 uncultured Gammaproteobacteria bacterium
ATTTATCATTACATGGGTTGTTCTACTTTCTCTGAATACACGGTGGTCCCTGAAATTGCGCTGGCAAAGATCAACAGGGCGGCACCGCTGGACAAGGTCTGCCTGCTGGGTTGCGGCGTCACCACCGGTATCGGTGCAGTGCTGAATACTGCAAAGGTCGAGGCGGGTGCCACGGTTGCTGTGTTTGGTCTTGGCGGTATCGGCCTGTCCTGTATTCAGGGTGCGGTTATGGCAAAGGCATCTCGCATTATCGCTGTCGATATCAATCCCGCCAAGTGGGCCATGGCGCAGGCGCTGGGGGCGACGGATTTTGTAAATCCGGCGGACATTGACGGCAATGTCACGCAGTACATTATTGATATGACCAATGGCGGTGTTGAATACTCATTCGAATGCATCGGTAACGTTGATGTCATGCGTGAGGCGCTGGAGTGCACGCGCACCGGTTGGGGTGTCTCTACTATCATCGGGGTGGCGGGTGCCGGCCAGGAAATATCTACCCGACCGTTTCAGCTGGTGACAGGACGTACCTGGAAAGGGTCGGCATTCGGAGGTGTGAAGGGGCGCAGCGAACTGCCGGGCTATGTGGATCGTTACATGAGCGGTGAAATTGAACTGGACCGTATGGTGACACACACCATGGGCCTGGAAGACATTAACCGGGCGTTTGACCTGATGCACCGTGGCGAGAGTATTCGTTCCGTCATTATATTTTAAGGGCCGGACATGATAGAAATTGAAAGCATCAAGGAGTTCGGTGGTTATCTGAAACGTTATTCGCATGATTCGGAAGTCTGCCGCTGCGAAATGATTTTCTCCGTATACCTGCCGCCACAGGCTGCACAACAGCCAGTACCCACACTGTACTGGTTGTCCGGGCTGACCTGTACGGATGACAATGTGCGCGTCAAGGCGGGTGCGCAACGCTATGCAGCAGAGCAGGGTGTGGCACTGCTTATGCCGGATACCAGTCCGCGTGGCCATGAGGTGCCGGACGAGAAGGGACGTTACGATCTCGGCAAGGGTGCCGGGTTTTACGTCAATGCGACGCAGTCTCCCTGGGACAAAAATTACCAGATGTATGATTATGTAACGCGCGAACTACCGGCGCTGGTCGAAGCCCGGCTGCCACTGATCCCGGGCAGAAAATCAATCAGCGGACATTCCATGGGCGGACATGGTGCACTGATTTGTGCCCTGAAAAATCCACAGGCCTACTGTTCTGTTTCAGCGTTTTCGCCGATCTGCCACCCGGCGATAAGTAATTGGGGGCAGACCTGTTTCTCTGCCTACCTGGGTGAGGACCAACAGGGCTGGCAGCAATACGATGCCGTCGCGCTTATCGAGGCGGGCGCAACCGTTTCTGACATACTCATCGACCAGGGAACGGCTGACGAGTTTCTGAATGAAGGCCAGTTACTTCCGGAGACGCTGGTAAAAGCCTGTAAAGCTGCGGGCATCCCGCTGCAGTTGCGAATGCAGGACGGCTATGATCACAGCTACCACTTTATTGCGACCTTTATCGGCGAGCATATTGCTTACCATGCGCGGGCCTTGAAAAAGTAAAAAAGTGGATGTTCGACAACGTATGCAGCACTGCTACGGCAACTGCCTTTGCTATACCCGTTGTCTGTATGGCTGTTCTGCTGGATAATATCGCAAAAGCAACACCATATGATTATGGACTTGAGATGATGGATATTGAAGCAAACCTGAAAGCATTTCCGTTGATATCTTTGACTGCCGGAGAATATCTTCTAACGCAGGGAGAAAAGACGGATAGCATTTATTTTCTGCTCGAAGGCTCGGTTAAAGTGACCAGGGACGGCTACGAAGTAGCTGTTGTATCTGACAAGGGTGCTGTGTTTGGTGAGATGTCCATCCTGCTGGATAACGCGCATTCAGCCTCCGTGCAATGTCTGCAAGACTCGAAGTTCTATCACGTCGAACATCCCGCGAAATATCTTGAAGATCACCCAAAAGTAATTTTGCATATTGCACAGATACTGGGTCTGAGGTTGTTTAATCTCAATCAGTACCTTGTCGATGTAAAAACACAGTATGAGGGGCATGACCATCTGAATATGGTCGATGACGTGCTGGAAGCCCTGCTAAATCAGCAAAAAACGAAGGTCCTGAAAAGAGGGGACAGTAAACGAGATACCCCGGACTACTGATATGTTTATGCCAACTGTCGGGAGTCACTGCCGGCGAGTGAATACCATTCAGCATTCATTGCCTCAAGATCAAGAATGATGTGGGCCGGGATATCACCAATATGACTACCGGCATTAAATACCCAAGTTTTTCCCATCTTGTCTGCCCATGACCCATCTGTTTTAAACGGGCTTTCATGTATGTGACCGGTAACAACAATGTCAGGCTGGTACTGCTTGATCCATTCATTAAGCTCAGAGTCGCCGATAAAGCGTTTACCGACCCAGCTGGTAGGTGAGTTGTCCGGTGGTGCATGGTAAATCCATATCCACTTGTCAAACTCAAGTTGACTGGCGTGCCTGAACTGTTCAGATACTTCCATTTTTGTTACATCACCATCCCACCACGGAAATATCGTAATAAGCGTACTCCCGAAAAAGACGTTATCACCGTCCACATGCACCTGTTGATCACGGGCTTCCTGTAACCAGGGTGCGATGTACTCATCGGCATCATTCTTTTCATTGCCGTCATGATTTCCGGAACAAACCAGCAAGGGGGTCGTCTCACTGATTTTACGCAGGTACTTCTTCATGACGACAATTTGTACGCTTAAATCCATAGAAGAGGAAATATCCAGCATATCTCCGGCGATGATTATGGCGTCACAGTGGTTGGCCTGACTGGCTAACCAGTCAAACTGCTTGAGGCGGTAGTGGAGATCAGAAGCAATAAGTATCTTCATTGTGCAGTATCATACTCCATGCTGATCAGAACCCAGGTTCGGATCATCCTCATCATCACTGTGTCAACGATTCCGGATTTCCGCCTTCTGTGCGATTATATATTTGATTGGATTTTGGCGGACCATTGCTGACTCTCCATCTCTTTGAGTAAAGATAAAGTGTGCGCGCAACAGTCGAAGCCGTCTTGCCGGCATGACATTCAAGAAGCGTGTATCGCAGGTATTTTTCAAAGTTGTAGTCATCAGTTTGCCTGAATGGCACCTGACAGCGGCGCTGCAGGACATGCCCGGTATCCTTAACCCGTGTTGCTAACGATGTCAACTGGTTCAAGGGTGCGGGCATCCCGTTCGTGGCCTACGACGACGCCGGGCGTGAAAATGCCTATCCGCTGGTGCGGGTTGAGGGCCGAAGTGAGGCGGGTGTCACCCTGGCCACACTGGACACAGTGCTACCGATCTCGGGCGAGGCGAGCTGCAAGAACTGCCACGCCGACTGTGGTGGTAAGCGAAACAGACCCTTTGTTAGTCGCAGGTAATGTACCGGTGGATGTCGCCATCGAGTGGGCGACCGATATCAATGTGCTGTGCCTGCACGACCTGAAGCACGGCGCCAACTATGCCGACTTCTGTGATGGCAGCGTGTCACCCTGCCCAACGGATCCCTGCAGCATCAGCGAGGCTAACCCGAACGGGTCGGGCTCGTGCCTGACCAACCAGGCGCTGGTGCAGGAGAAACCGGTGGTCTGTCAGGTCTGTCACTACTCCCCGGCACTCGACCTGGCGCAACTTGGTCCGCTGGCCGGCGAGCCGGGTACCATACCCAACGGGCGTAACCAGGTGGCGCACCAGAGTAACTCGCGCGTGATGCATAACCACCACGGGCAGTTCACCGATCTATTCCCGCCCATGGATTCACCGGTGCAGGACGGCAACGGTGGCATCAGCAACCAGGCCGTGCGCCTGTCCCAATTGGAGGACACCTGCTACCAGTGCCACCCGGGCACCAACGTGCAGTGTCTGCGCGGCGCCATGTTCGATGGTGGCATGTTGTGTAACGACTGTCACGGTGACATGCAACAGGTCGGGGCGGACTTCACGCAAGGCGTCTCGCCGCAGAACCCGGGTGCCTTCAAGCTGGGTCTCGGCAACTACTACGATCCGGCGAACAGCGATCAGCCGCGTGTGCCCTGGGCCAATGAGCCGGGTTGCGGTTCCTGCCACACCGGGGATTACTTCGATAACCTGGCAGGTGGGCAGAACGTGATCACCAACATAGCCGACTCAATGGGCAACGATGACGACATCCGCCTGCGTCAGTCCTGGCGCACAGGTGATCCCGCGGCCAAGCCGATCGTGCCGACCAATACGCGCTTCGCGGAGAACTCGATCCCGGCATCCTTCGATGGCACACCCAACCCGGGTGCCGGCACCAGCAGTGCCGGTGCAGATAACCCGAAACTGTACCGGGTGAGCACTGGCCATGGCGGGGTATTCTGTGAGGGGTGCCACGGCGCCACGCATGCCGAGTTCGACAGCGATGCGCCGTCGCTCAATAACCATGACGTAGCGGCCATTCAGCTGCAGGGTCATACCGGTACCATCATCGAGTGTTCCACCTGCCACGGCAATGCCATGAATAACCGCAACACACTCGACGGTCCGCATGGCATGCACCCGGTCGGTGACAACACCGAGTTTGCCGATGGAGGTCACGAAGACCTGGCTGAGGACGACTTGCAGGCATGTCAGGCCTGTCACGGCCCGGGTGACCGCGAAAGCAGCCAGGCTGTGGGCACGGTGCTGTCAGTGGCCAAGGCCGACCGGGATTTCAGAGACCTGGAAGATGGTGGGCTTGTATCGAAGGGCACCCCCATCGGCTGTCGCACCTGCCACGACTGACCGGCACGCGACGCAAGACGGCACGGATGCCGCCGAGAAAAAATCGGCCCCGCGTGGAAACCTGCGGGGCTTTTTTCGTCGGTGCTCCCGTACCCCCGCGAACCTGTATCAGGCGCCCATAGTTAGATTGTGGCGTGGTATACACTGTTGTTACCCTTCTTGACACCTGGGCACACGCTGCATGATGACTGTTACTCTGATACGAGATAAGCAGCGAACCGCTGCAGGGATTATGCTGCTCCTCCTGATCCTTGCTCTTTACCCGCCCAACAGCGCGGCTGGCCAGTTGGCCGAGGTAACTGTTGGGCCACGGCTCGAGTTGAACCTGCCGGACCTGTCCGGCCAGCAGCGAAACCTCGGCGAGTTTGCCGGAAAGGTGTTGCTGGTCAACTTCTGGGCGAGCTGGTGCAGGCCGTGTATCGAGGAGCTGCCCGGCATCCGTAGGCTGATGGAAGCGATGGCCGGCATGCCCTTCGCCGTGATCGGCGTCAACGTCGGCGAAGCGGAGCGACGGGTACAGGCGACGGTGAGACGGCTGCGCATGCAGTTCCCCATCCTGCTGGACAAGGACAGCACTACTTTTAAGGGTTGGGGCGCCAATGTCCTGCCCACGGCCTACGTCTTTGATGGCGGCGGCAAGCTTCGCTACCTCGGCCGTGGCCCGGTGGAGTGGGACCGGGACGACATAATCGAACTGTTGATGCAACTGGCTGAACAGCGGCCTCAAGGCAAATAAAGTGCGCTTGAATGGTATCGCGACAACCCATGCCGGCCCGAGCTCACTCCACAACTGCTACGAGGCAAAGGCGACCTTCATTATATGTACATAATTCAGCATGATGTGTATGGTGTACTGTCATTATCAGTGTTTAGCTATTTATTAATAGATACCCGTTGCTGATAATCTTTGCGCGACGGCCGCGAAGAGAATAAAATTCCGGCTGGACTAACCAATAAATATAAGGAGATACCATTATGAAGAAATCAGGAAATTCAAACAGTATTCACACGTCACTGCTGGCGCTGTTGATTGCCGGCAGTGTCTTTGCACCGCTTGCGTCGCAGGCCGCCGAGGTCTCGGTAGGATACCAGTACGACATGCGCGGGCAGGTTGTCCGCAAAGCCAGTGGCGAGTGTGTCAGGACGGATAAGTGGAGTCCGACCGTTGCCATTGAAGCCTGCGATCCGGAGATTGTGGCAGGCCGCAAGGACATGGTCCCCGTCAGGGAAGAAAAGGCGAAGGTGAACTCTGTTTCCGCCCAGGTCAATCTGCTGGTGCTGCAGGCGGGTGAGGCGTTTGCCTTTAATAGTGCTGAACTGAGCGCAGGAGGCAAGCAACTGCTGGCGGAGGCCATCGGCATGCACAGCAATGACTACATTCACCGTGTGGCTGTTGCCGGTTACACCGACCAGATCGGTGATGATGCTTACAACATGGAACTGTCCCAG
>CAJQPV010000144.1 GCA_905480305.1 uncultured Gammaproteobacteria bacterium
CGTTTCAATCATGCTGGCAAACTGTTCGTCACGTTTTTTTCCGCGGCCAACGTTGCCGGGGTTGATGCGGTATTTGGCCAGTGCCCGGGCGCAGTCCGGATATTTCTCCAGCAGCTTGTGGCCGTTGAAATGAAAGTCACCAACGAGTGGAACGTTTTCACCGGCGAGCTGCAATTGTGCAGCAATGACGGGTACGGCCGCGGCCGCTGCTTCCGAATTGACGGTGATGCGTACCAGTTCAGAACCTGCCTGTGAAAGTTCCCTGACCTGTTTGACGGTGGCGGCAATGTCCGCCGTGTCGGTATTTGTCATTGACTGCACAACAATCGGGGCATTGCCACCGATCACAACATGGCCAACGCGCACGGCGGTGGTATGGCGGGCTCTTGAAACTGGGGAGGGCATGGGGGTAATCAGTCTGGTCGGTTGAGAATGGTGCTTATGATAAGGCATTTTGGCGGCAGGTTGTACGCCGGGGTGATAGTCATGGCTGGCGATTTTTATGCTCCTGGCTACGGGTTTGATTCGGACCAGACCGGCGAGATATTTATTATAATATTAATATCAATAAGTTATAAATATCTTGCATGCAATAAAGTACTGTATATAATCACAGCTACTGTATAAATAACCAGTGATTAATTATGAACCAAAGCACACTGACTGCACGGCAAGCCGAAATCCTCGAACTGATTCGCAGCTATATTGCCGAAGAGGGTTGCCCACCCACACGTGCCGAAATTGCCGATACGCTCGGTTTTCGCTCCCCTAATGCGGCGGAAGATCATCTCCGTGCCCTGGAGCGCAAGGGGATGATCGAAATCATTTCCGGTTCGTCACGTGGAATTCGCCTCCTCGATGAAGAACAGGACTATGGCTTGCCGGTGGTCGGACGTGTGGCGGCTGGTGAACCAATCCTGGCGGAAGAAAATATCGATGATTATTGCCAGATAGAGGCTGATACCTTTCATCCGCGGGCTGATTACCTGTTGCGCGTCAAGGGTGACAGCATGAAAGATATCGGCATTCATGATGGTGACTTACTCGCAGTACACCACACGCCCCATGCCGAGAACGGCCAGGTGGTGGTGGCCCGACTTGATGACGAGGTGACGGTGAAGCGTTTTCGGCAGCGGGGTTCGATTGTGCGACTGCTGCCGGAAAACCGCGATTACGAACCCATCCGGGTAGACCTGCGTGAGCAGGCGCTGGATATAGAAGGACTGGCAGTTGGCATAGTGCGTAAGGAGATCAGCTAATGAAAACGACCGGAAAATTACACAATCTGAACGCCTGGGAAAGAAAGGAATCAACGGCAACATCGCTGGTGGTGCCCACGCAAGTTGACGGACTGGATGAGTTGTTGCCCTGTGGCGGCTGGCCGAAAAATGGCCTGGTAGAAATTGTTGTGCCGGATGCTTATGCCGACTTCATGTCACTGTTGATGCCGGCACTGGCACGTTTTAGCCGCAAGGGTCGCTGGATAGCGATGGTGGCGCCGCCCTGTCAGGCACGAGCCAGGCTGTTTACCGACAGCAGGGTAAATCCTCTCAGGGTGCTGCAGGTAAATCCACATCCTGGCCGCAGTGCCTTGTGGACAGCAGAATCAATGTTGCAGTCGGGTGATTGCAGTGTGGTCATGGCGTGGCCGAACTGTAATACCGAACTAATGGATAAACGTTTGCAGAATGCAGCAAGCAGTGGCAAGGCACTCGCTATTCTGGTCAGGTATGAAGGTTTGTCCATGCCGCGTTCAGCGGTGGATGTGCGTTTGAAGCTGGAGGCCGATGCGGATGGCAGTGCGCTGTATCTGGTCGATAGTAGCGGTGAGATATTGTCGGGAGTGGCGCTTCCCTAAGTGCTTGCGCCACTGTTGCACTTGCCCTGTCAGGTAGTTACAGCCGGTATTATATGCCTGTTTCTGTCGTGTTTTTACAGGATGCCAGCTGGTTTCTTGCGTACACGAGGTCGGCTTCTGCGTTCTGGGCATTCCACTGCTGGTCAACGTGTCTGGTAAACAGATCCTGATATTGCATTTGCTGATATACGTTATAACCACATGATGCGATAAAGGCGATAATAGCGACCGCGATAAAATCATAGTTAATGGTTGCTTTCTTCATTGACAGGTTTCCGCTGAAGTGGAGTGTGTTCTTGTAACAAATGTTGCTGGAGTTGAAGGCTCAGCTGGCTGCGATATAACGTGCCAGCACCTGTTCGGTATCAAGACCGATCTTGTCCGGGTCAACACCAATCAGTCCGCACAGGGACACTATTTCTATATGTTCGACCAGGCTGGTAACGCCATCACTCAGGCTGACTGCCAGGCACAGGTCGATCAGCAGTTCAGCTGTTTCCAGGTCCGAAGTGACGGCCCTGATGGTTGACAGCGCAGACTCTCTACCTGCCTTGGGAGAGGCCAGGATCATTGCCGTATAGTGATTAAACAGGTCGACGCCTTCCTGCGGGCTGAACACCTTCATCTGTGTGAGGGTATCCATGATCTGGTCTACCCGGATCCTGTCAGCGAACGATACCTGACCTTCTGATGCAGACACCATGGCGCAGGCGGCCATTGCGGCTTCAAGGAATGGCCGGTTTTGTTCCTTTTCAGCGCGTGACTGGAAGAACGATTTCAGGTTGTCGAGTATGCCGGACATTTAAATCTCCCTGGAGTCAGATGCAAGCATGATTATGCGGCCCGCTGAACACGATTATCAAGGTAAAGCCCTGTGTCAGCCGGCTTCGCCGCGACGGATGGCTGATTTGCAGTCCTGGTACAGGCTGATCATATGTTTCCAGACGGGGCCGGGTTTGCCATCGCTGATAACCGTTTCATCAAGCAGCGTGACCGGAGATATTTCCCGGGTAGAACTGGTTAGCCAGATTTCATCGGCGTTGAACAGTTCTGCTTCACTGATGTCTGCCTCACGAAACGGTATAGCGTGATTGGCGGCGAGTTCGACTAGCAGGTCCCGGGTAACGCCGGGCAGCAGGGTTGGGCCGTTGGGTGGTGTAATAAGCATACCGTCTTTTACTATGAAAAGATTGCTGGCGGCCCCTTCGACTGCGTAGCCATCCCTGATCAGGATGGCCTCAGCCGCACCGGCATCTATTGCCTGCTGGCGCAACAGTACGTTTGGTAACAGGGTGATTGCCTTGATGTTGCAAAGCTTCCAGCGGTTATCCGGAAATGTTACTGCCGTGACGCCGCTGATCTTGTCAATATCGACAGACGGAGGCATTGATGAGCTCATCGCAAACACGGTCGGTTTACAGTCTGGCGGGAAGGCGTGGTCGCGTTTGGCTGCAACGCCGCGCGTTACCTGCAGGTAGACCGCCTGATCGGCTCCTTCATTGCGGTTCACCAGTTCATTGAGCATGCTTTTCCAGTCTTCGTTGGACAATGGCTTTTCAATGCGGATGGCGTCAAGGCTGTTGCGCAGTCGCTTCAGGTGGTGATCCAGCCGGAACAGTTTGCCGGCATACACGGGTATGACCTCGTATACGCCGTCACCAAACAGGAAACCGCGATCCATGACGGGGACACGGGCATCCTCCAGTGGCAGAAACTCACCATTGAGAAAGGCAATTGACATGGTGGTAGCTGCAGTTACTCGAAATACAACAGCGCTTCATCCGAGATGCGCTGCCAGAAGCTGCCTTCGCCGATTGTTTGCAGGCTCACCAGTGGCTGGTCGACCACCAGTTCATCGTCAAGCTTTACCTGTATCGCGCCGAGTGCCTGGCCTTCCCTGACCGGCGCCGTAATGCGTTCATTAATGCTCATGGAGGCATCCAGTGATTTGTACTGGCCGCGCGGTATGGTGACATACAAGGCCTCGTCAAGTCCCAGCGGTACCGACTCCGTGCTGCCTTTCCAGATACGTGATGCAGCCAGTTGTGTACCGGCATCATAGAGTTTGTGTGTTTCAAAGAAGCGGAATCCGTAGTTCAACAGTGCCTGACTGGCGTCAACGCGTGCATTGGCACTGTCGGTGCCCAGTACCACGGTAATCAG
>CAJQPV010000145.1 GCA_905480305.1 uncultured Gammaproteobacteria bacterium
TGAAGCTCGCCGGGATATCGAGGCCTTGATTGATGGCAAGGTTAATCTAAAACTCTGGGTCAAGGTTAAGGAGGGCTGGGCGGACGATGAACGTGCGCTGCATAGCCTGGGTTATACTCATGACGACTAGTCTGCAGTAACACTGTCCGTCATGACACAACGCACAAGAGTCTCGCTGCAACCCGCCTGGATACTGCATCACTACCCCTACCGTGATTCAAGCCTGTTGCTGGAAGTGTTCAGTCGTGAATACGGGCGTATTGGGCTGATTGCAAGGGGTGCCCGGTCTGCAAAGGGGCGCTGGCAAAATCAGCTGCAGATGCTGCGTCCCTTGCTGTTGTCCTGGAGCATGCGTGGTGAGCTGGGTACGTTAACCGGTGTCGATAGTCGCGGTGGCATGGATGTATTCCCGGGGCGCCAGGTGCTGTGTGCCTGTTATCTGAATGAACTGTTGATGCGACTGTTGACGCGTCACGACCCGCATCCGGAATTATTTGGCGCTTACGAAGACGCACTGCTGATGCTGGGTAGCGCCGAGGAGCCGGCACTGCGGCTATTTGAGAAGCGCTTGTTGCAGGCCCTGGGTTATGGTTTGCTGCTGGATTATGAATATGAAAGTGGTGATGCGGTGCAAGCCGGCAGCCTCTATGAATACCGCCTGGAGAAGGGGCCGGTCAGGTGCGGGCAAGCTGCCGGCAACGGTATTTTTCTGCAGGGTGCCAGCTTGCTGGCGCTGCACGGTGAAGACCTGCAGGATGCACCGGCATGTCGTGAGGTGAAGCAACTGATGCGCGCGGCACTGGCGCTGTACCTGGGTGAGCGTCCGTTGCGGACACGGGAAGTGCTGCGCCAGTTGTCTTCGTTTGCAAGCGCTGGAAAAACGACCGTTATTCGCGACAACAGGTCACAGAATACAGGCTGATTACGCAGGACAATGAAATGGAAATATTGCTGGGTGTAAATATTGATCATGTTGCCACGTTGCGTCAGGCACGTGGCACGCGTTACCCGGATCCCGTGCAGGCAGGAATAGAAGCAGAACAGGCAGGTGCTGACAGCATTACCCTGCATTTGCGTGAAGATCGCCGGCATATTCAGGAGCGCGACGTGCTGATGCTGAAGGATATCCTGCAAACACGCATGAACCTGGAAATGGCGGTTACCGATGACATGCTGGCCTTCGCGGAGCGTGTGCGCCCGGAAGACTGCTGCCTGGTGCCGGAACGACGTCAGGAATTAACGACCGAGGGTGGACTGGATGTTGCAGGCCAGTTGCCCGTTGTCCGTGCGGCATGCGAGCGCTTGAAAGCGGCTGGTGTACGTGTGTCTTTATTTATTGATGCCGATCCGCGCCAGATTGCGGCGGCGGCTGAAAGCGGTGCGCCGTGTATAGAAATTCACACCGGGCATTTTGCCGACGCCACCGACGCCAGGGCGGCTGCTGCCGAGCTTGAACGTATCAGGGATGCCGTGCGGCAGGGTGTGACAGCCGGATTACGCGTTAATGCCGGTCACGGGCTGCATTATCATAATGTAGGTGATATTGCCGAAATTCCCGAGGTACAAGAGCTGAATATCGGTCATGCGATCATTGCACGGGCGATATTCAGCGGCCTTGCGGATGCCGTTGCTGAAATGAAACGACTGATGCGTGAGGCACGAGTGGTTGCAAAATAACGGTCCTGCATGACGGGCGACTTCCGGCCAGGGTCAGCGGCTGTCGGCAAATCCGCTGTAGGTTAATGTACTGTTGATAGTGTTGAAGGCCCGGATATAACAGGCATCAATACTGTCTGTGTTGGTCGTCGCCAGTGCGCGGTGCAGCGCGCGCAATGCGCCTTCAAGTTCCGGCGCGTCGCAATAGACAATCGCACCGAGCAACTGGTGGACGTCATTCCTGAGACCCTGGAGATCATCGGCCTGATAGGCTTGTGATATTTTCTGCTGAAATTCCGGCAGTTCTGTCAGTAGTTCGGCAAATAATTCACTTGAAAACGAATGACGAACACTGTCAGGTGGCAGCTCGTCATGCAATGATTTCGAAGTATTGCTGATCTTTTCTGACGGCGTGTCGGCTGCTGCCCGGGTAGCCGTTAAAAGTTGTAAGCATTGCCGTGAGTTGTTGCAGAGGGCGGCTGTCAGTCGTTGTCGCAGAGATTGCCTGTCATTCTTCATGGGTGTTCTGTACCCGGATGTGTATGGCGACATGGGTGCGTCGTCCTGATCAAGGTAAACATGCTAATCGATAGCGCTTGCACCTGCCACAGCATATGCTGTCGGTCATTTACGCTTTTTACTGTCTGATATTTACTGTTCTTGGGTATACTGTACGCCGATGCTATTGACGGATAACAGTATTATGAATTTCCCTACCCTGGAAGCGACCATCGGCAATACACCGCTGGTGCGCCTGCAACGCTTGCCGGCCACCGGCACGAATACCGTACTGGCGAAGCTGGAAGGCAATAATCCCGCCGGCTCGGTAAAGGATCGCCCGGCACTCAGCATGATCAAGCATGCAGAGGAACGTGGAGAAATCAGCCCCGGCGATACCCTGATAGAAGCTACCAGTGGCAATACCGGTATCGCGCTGGCGATGGTAGCTGCCATTAAGGGTTACCGTATGGTGCTGATTATGCCGGCACACATGAGCGTTGAGCGACGTGCTGTTATGAAGGCCTTCGGCGCCGAGATCATACTGGTCAGCAAGGAGCAGAGTATGGAAGGTGCACGTGACCTGGCGGATGAAATGAGCGCGCGCGGCGAGGGCAAGGTGCTCGACCAGTTCTCCAATCCGGACAACCCGCGTGCGCATTATGAAGGCACCGGCCCCGAAATCTGGCGCGATACGGCTGGCACGGTTACGCATTTCGTCAGTGCCATGGGCACCACGGGTACCATTATGGGGACTTCAAAATACCTCAAGGAGCAGAACCCGAATATCGAAATCGTCGGTGTTACCCCGGCAGAAGGTTCGGCAATACCGGGAATCCGGCGCTGGCCGGAGGCCTATCTGCCGTCTATATTCAGAGCCAGCAGCGTGGATCGTACTATTGAAGTGGATCAGGAAACGGCTGAACAGACCACGCTTGCACTGGCTGCAAAGGAAGGAATTTTTGCAGGGGTTTCATCGGGCGGTTCTGTCGCTGCTGCGCTTTCCCTGGCAGAGCAGGTGGAAGATGCTGTCATTGTTGCCATTATTTGTGATCGCGGGGATCGCTATCTTTCTACCGGAGTTTTCGCTACCTGAATGATGCTCCCGTGGCGTCGGGTCAGAGTAGCGTTACTGCTGGCACCCGGTCTGCTGGTCATGACGGCATTACCCGGATTTGCGGTTGATCTTGTAAAGCTGCGGCTGGGTACGATTGCAGGGGCAGGCTGGTCGGCCCAGGCAGTAACCCTGCAGCTGAATTTGCTGGATGACCGGCATGCCGCGCTGCTGCTGCAGGCTCAACGCGTTGCGCTGCCAGACGGTTTCGGTGAACTCTCCGCCATCACCCTGTCGTGTGCACGCGCGCAGTTTACGACAACAGCGGTGAGCTGTGCGGAGGGCATACTCAAGACGCAATCAACCCTGCTGGGACAGCAGCATATCCAGCTCACTTTTCGTTACCAGCTGGATAGCGGCCGGATCGACACGGCATTGCGGGGTATCCATGCCTATGACGGGACACTGGCACTGAGGGCCCGGCTGTCAGACACACGCTGGCAGATAGACGCCACGGGCACTGCCCTGTCACTGCCAGCCGTCACTCGCCAACTGGTCGCCACCGGCATTGCGCTACCTGTCGTTGCAGGCAGCGCCGGGCTGGATGTAACTGCGCAACTCAGCGGTGTGTCGTCGCAGTTGCAGGAGGCCGATGTTGCAGCGCGACTGCTGGCAGAAGAAGTCTCTGATGCTGCAGGCAGTATTGCTGCCGAGAACCTGGACGTTTCCCTGCATGCAACCGTAAAGGCAATTGCCACCGGCATGCGCGTGGTACTGGATCTATCCGGCCGGCAGGGCGCGCTCTATATCGATCCGGTATATGTCGAAATGCCACCACAGCCGCTGCAGATCAATGCCCGTTTTGACTGGTCATCTGCAGGGCAACAGCTGTTGCTGCATTCATTTAGCTACAGGCACCCCGGAAGTGTGCTGGTTGAGGGGCACGGTCTTTTCAGTCCGGCGGCAGATGTCCCGATCCGGGATCTGCAACTTGAGTTGCGGCAGGCAAATTTCCCGTCCCTGTATGACACCTATCTGCGGCCATGGCTGTACGGTTCGATGCTGGCTGATCTGGACACGGCTGGTGAACTCAGTGGCGCGTTCTCCTGGGAACAGGGCAAGCTTGGTCGCGTGTCCCTTGACCCGGTCAACCTGACGGTGAATGATCGCGAGGGTCGTTTCGGGCTGAATGCAGTGAATGGTCGGGTGCGCTGGTCGGATACTACCGTGCCAGCCCGCTCCGAGCTTGCCTGGTCCAGTGGTAGTGTTTTCCAGGTGGCACTGGGCGCTACAGACCTGGTGATTGATGCCGGCCATGACTATGCACGTCTGGCACAGCCGGTCGCCATACCGGTACTGGATGGTGTGCTCCAGGTAGCTGATTTTCAGCTGCAGCCCGGTGCGGACGCCGCATGGCGCTGGCAGTTTGATGGTTTGCTTGAGCCGGTGTCGCTGTCGCAGTTGAGCCTGGCACTGGGATGGCCGGAACTGGCAGGGAAGCTGTCGGGGGTGATTCCGGATGTCCGTTATGATAACGGTGACCTTGAGGTCGGTGGTGTTCTGCTGGTACGGGCCTTCGAGGGTGAAGTGACCTTGCGCAACCTGAAACTGCAGCAGCCGTTCGGCCTGGTGCCGCGCCTGCAAGTGGATGCACGTGCCGACAACATCGATCTGGAGACGCTTACCCGGACATTCTCGTTCGGCAGGATTGAAGGCCGTCTTGATGGCAGGATTGACGGACTGCAGCTGGAATCGTGGCGACCCGTGGCCTTCGATGCCGTTTTTGCCACTCCCGAAGACGATAACTCTCGTCACCGCATCAGCCAGAAGGCTGTGGATAATATCTCCAGTATCGGCGGAGGAGGTGTTGGCGGTGCGCTGTCACGCAGTTTTCTGCGGTTTTTTAAAGACTTCCCGTATGACCGCCTCGGTATCCGTTGTCGTCTGGAAAGAGGTATTTGCGATATGGGTGGCGTGGCAGCAGCGCCGGAAGGCTATTATCTGGTTAAGGGCCGACTGCTTCCACCACGGCTGGATGTGATTGGTTATGCCGACCGAGTGAACTGGGACACGCTGATTGCCCAGATCATGGCGGTTACCGCTCGACAGGAAGTGCGCGTGGAGTGAAACCCTGACATCGTCCGTGTTACCCTTTCGCCGGTTACCAGATTACTGTACACAACCCCCGAAATAGATGAAGAAGAGAGGCCGAGTAATGAAAACAATACGGATTCCCGTAGCAATGACCCTGCTGTTGTTTGTCGCGGCCTGCGTCACGATCAATGTCTATTTTCCGGCAGAAGCTGCACAAAAGGCGGCAGACCGTATTATTATGGATGTCTACGGCGAGCAACCGGGCAAGACAGACGCACCGCTCGAGCCGCAGTCACGAATACACCACAACGAGATGTCTTTCCCTGTGCATGCACTGCTGAACTGGTTTATCAGCCCGGCACATGCCGAGGCGGACATCTCCGTGAACACGCCGGCCATTCAGCAATTGCAGGCCAGCATGGCAAAACGCCACAAACAGCTGGCGCCTTACTACAAGTCCGGTGCTGTCGGCATGACGCGTGATGGCGAGGTTACGCTGCGTGACCAGAAGCTGGTACCACTGCAGGAACGGAATACCATCAAGAGCCTGATTTCAAAAGAGGACGATGACCGCGGTGCCTTGTACCGGGAGATTGCCAGGGCCAATGGCCACCCTGAATGGGAACCCGAGATTCGCGCCATCTTTGCAAAACGCTGGATCAGTAATGCACCTGCCGGGTGGTGGTACATGAACACGCAGGGCGCCTGGGTTCAGAAATAGGGACGCATGAATATCTTTGTATTTGATATAGAGACGGTTCCCGATGTGGAGTCGGGTCGCCGTTTGTACGGGCTTGATGATCTGGATGACAACAATGTTGCCAGGGTGATGTTCCACAAGCGCGCTGCCGAGAGTGGCGGCTCGGAATTTCTGCGTCACCATCTGCATCGCATCGTGGCTATCTCCGTGGTGTTGCGTACTCCTGACAAGTTCAAGGTGTGGACGCTGGGTGATCCGGATTCGCCGGAGTCAGAGCTGTTGCAACGATTCTTTGATGGTATAGACCGTTTTACCCCGACGCTGGTGTCCTGGAACGGCTCCGGATTTGATTTGCCGGTCATTCATTATCGCAGCCTGTTACATGGTATCGCCGCACCGTGTTACTGGGATAATGGTAGTGATAACACGGATTTCAAGTGGAATAATTATTTGAGTCGCTTTCATGAGCGGCATACCGATCTCATGGACGTGTTGGCAGGCTACCAGAACCGGGCAGTTGCACGACTGGACGAGATTGCCACCATGCTGGGGTTTCCGGGCAAGATGGGAATGGACGGCAGCAAGGTATGGGACAGCTTTCAGGCCGGTAACATCGGGGGTATTCGTGACTATTGCGAATCTGATGTGCTCAACACTTACCTTGTCTACCAGCGCTTTGAACTGATTCGCGGGCGTATCAATGCCGCACAGTATCAGCAGGTCTGCGAACAGCTGCGCACTGAACTGGCCCAGGAGAACAAGCCGCATCTCACTGAATTCCTCGACAACTGGCAGGATAACTGATTCTGCTGTGTCTGCCGGGAACAGATGAATGGGTAAACGTACGCCAAGAAAACGCCTGCCGGGGCCGGTCAGTGATGTCACCATTGAGTCACTGGGTCATGATGGTCGCGGTGTCACACATCTCGCTGGCAAGGCGGTTTTTATTGACGGCGCCTTGCCGGGAGAGGTTGTCAGTTTTGAATATCTGACGTCACGTAAAAAATTTGATGAAGGCCGGGTGACAGAAATACAACAGGCCTCAGCCGACCGGGTGGAGCCGAAGTGTCCGCACTTTGGTCTTTGTGGTGGATGCAGCCTGCAACATATGGAGGCGGGTGCCCAGATCAGGGCCAAGCAACAGGTGTTGCTGGATAACCTTGGGCACATTGGCAAGGTTGAACCGGAAACGGTGCTGCCGCCACTCGCCGGACAGATCTGGGGTTACCGTACCAAGGGACGTCTGGGTGCCAAGGATGTCATCAAGAAAGGCAAGGTGCTGGTCGGTTTTCGCGAGAAGCGCAGTTCCTATGTCGCCGATCTTTACCGTTGCGAGGTGTTGCATCCCTCGGTGGGCGAGAAATTTCAGGAACTGTCAGCGCTGCTAGAGCAGCTGGATGCCAGGGCACGCATTCCACAAATTGAGATGGCGGTAGCCGAGGACATAACAGCGCTGGTATTTCGGCACCTCGACCCGCTGACTGACGCAGACGTTGAAAAGCTGAAACGCTTTGCTACGGATAATCAGTTCCGAATTTACCTGCAGCCAGCCGGCCCGGACAGTATTCAGCCCTTATCTCCAGAGGAAAGCAGTTTGTCCTACCGACTGCCGGCACAGGATATCGAAATTCACTTCAGACCAACGGATTTTACCCAGATCAATACCGGTATAAACGAGCAGATGATTGCGCGTGTGCTGGAGATGCTGGCGCTGGACACATCGGACCGGGTGCTGGACCTGTTTTGCGGGCTTGGTAACTTTACCTTGCCAATGGCGCGACAGGCAGGCCTGGTCGTTGGGGTGGAGGGAGAGGCGGGGCTGGTGAGCCGGGCGCGTGAAAATGCAGCGCTTAACGCGATCGAAAATGCTGTTTTTCATACAGCCAACCTGATTGACGATCACATTGAAGCGTCATGGGCGGGCGAGGGCTATAACAAGGTGTTACTGGATCCGCCGCGCAGTGGTGCTGCCGAAGTGCTCGATATGCTGGGTAATATTGGTTCGGAACGAATCGTCTATGTGTCCTGTCATCCCGGTTCGCTGGCACGCGATGCCGGCGTGCTGGTGAACGAGAAAGGCTATCGGCTACTGGCAGCCGGTGTCATGGATATGTTTCCGCACACCGCACATGTGGAGTCTATTGCGCTGTTC